>NZ_JBHSHW010000030.1:0-267104 GCF_042653305.1 Paenibacillus sp. GCM10023252 | reverse complement strand
AAAAGAAGAAAAGCTACGACTGATGTAAGATTGTATGGGTGGACTCCGGATTTAGGGGGCTGAGCCGCAAGCACCCTCGAGTGCGGTCATTCAGGTGCAAAAATGCACCTGAATCGCTTCAAGCTCACTCGGACGAGGTCATTCAGGTGCAAAAATGCACCTGAATCGCTTCAAACTCACTCGGACGAGGTCATTCAGGTGCAAAAATGCACCTAAATCGCTTCAAGCTCCCTCGGGTGACGCACCAAGCGACTCAACCATCGGCGCGGTGATTTAAGTGCAGAAATGCACCTTAATCGCGCCGAGCCTTTTCCCAATTCAACCTCAATTGTTACATACTGGGCTGCTTTGCAAGAAGTTCAAACTACGATGATACTCGACTAATATATCTCCTCTATATTAAGCGTTGGCCTAACTACTAGATTAATATAAGTGGCCAACATTGGAGGAGGAGTAGAAGAACATGTACAGACAGGCATCAAGATGGACCGCTCTCTGGTTCGCAGCACTGCTGCTGTGGGGCAGTGCCATGAACGGAAGCGGAACGACTCTCGCTGCAGCAAGCGCCGATCCGGCGCAGACTGTGGCATCCACTATGGCAGCAACATTCCCATGCACGAACTATACGGGCAGCAGCTTGTCCTATATCGTCAACAAGGACAACTACTGCATCGAGCTCGGCGGTATAGACCGAGCGGCAGCGAGCAAGGCAAGCATCTACACTTGGAAGACAGGCGCGACTGTCAATCCGAAGAATGCTTACGGAGTAGCGCTGTACATAGACAATGGCGTACTGGTGAAGTATGTAGACTTCAATGGCAAGGAATATACAACCCAGAACCCAGCCGGTGTCACGCTTCCGGATGGACCGAACTACGCAACGAAGGATCTGACGATTCCGGACAATGGTTATATCATCTATGTGCCGAATCCATCGCTTGATGAACAGAGCCGAGATCTTCGCAAGATCGTATTGGGGACCTTCCCTGGTGTGACCGAGAGCTTCGTCGCCCCTAATCTGCTTGGTGAACCGGTCAGCTTGTTCAATCTGCAAGTGGATCCTAAGCCGGACGAGCAGCCTACTACCCTTGTGGATGAGCGCATCTCCAATGGCATTGGATACATGGAGAAGGACATCCGATTCTTCGGTCGCAAAAACATTCGTCAGCGGCTGAACCAACTGACGGTAGATCTCGCCGATCCAGACACATCTGTCCTCATCTCGAAGGCATCTGATCGTGTCGTAGCCAAAGAAACGGTAGGCCGGCAGATCGAGCGCGAGACTGTGCGCGGCCGCCGAGTAGTAGCAGGTATGAATGCCGATATGTTCGGTGTCCAGACAGGAATCAACTACGGCCTTCAGGTGCAGGATGGGCATCTGCTCGTCAATCACACAACTCCCGCATCAGCCGATGTGTCGCCTGCCTTCTTCGTCGATTCAGCAGGCAAGCCTCACATCGACAAGCTGGCCATGAAGGGCACCCTGACAGCCGACACCGCATCGATGCCCATAGACAATCTCAACCGTAATGAGAATGTGAACAATCGCATCGTCCTCTATACGCCTTCCTTCTCCAAGACGGGCAAGGTGGCATTCGACGCTGCAGCGACCTATGCAGACACGTCGGCCTACGTAATCGTAACCGGCATCTCACAGCCTGAGAATCTAGCAGCCGGCAAGGCAATCACCGGCCAAGTCAGCCTCATCGGTGACAATGTCCGCGGCTTGGACATTCCTGCAGATGGCGTTGTCATCGCTGCGTTCGGAACCCAAGCAGCCTGGCTTCGCGCTAATACGGCCAAGGACCAGCCTATCTCCTACCAGTTCGACCTGTATCAGGGCGAAGGTGCAACCCCAGCCTTGAACAATGATATTGTACAAGCCGTCAGCTCCTATAGCTGGCTCGTGAAGGACGGCAAGGCGTTGACTTCGGCCGAGATGCTGGCCAAGGGCTATGCGGATACGCTTGTCAATACGGCTAATGCGAGATCAGCAATCGGTCTGACTGCGGACGGACGAATCATAGCCGTCACGGTTGATAAGGCGAGTGCACAGTTCAATGACAGCGATGGCGTCACGCTGCCGGACCTGGCAGCCTATATGTCCTCCCAAGGCGCAATCGCCGCTATTAACCTCGACGGCGGCGGTTCCACGGAGATGCTCGTCCGTCGAAGCGGCTCTGACCGCGCAGCAACGGTTAATCATCCTAGTGACGGAAGCTCGCGTGAAGTGACGAATTCGATTCTGTTCACGAGCGGCGCCCTCCCGGTCGCTGACGTCGGTACGGTCATCGTGGACAAGCCCATCTCCATCTTCAAGGGTTCGAGCTATACATTCGGGTACCGCGTCACGGATAAGAACGGCAATCCGTTCCAGCAGGGACTGAAGAAGGGCTCCTTCTCAACCGATAACGGAGTCATCGACGAGACAGGACATTACACAGCGCCGGATCAGGCAGGCACTGGCAGCGTCTCCGTCAAGGTGGACGACGTGACCGGCAACGCAGCCATCAGCATTGTCGACCATGTCGCTTCACTTGCTTATGTTCAACAAGGTGATATTATTTTACAACCTGGAGATGTACGCTCCTTCGCTCTGTCAGCGCTCGACGATGCCGGTAAGCCGGTCATTATGGATCCTTCGGCTGCTGACTGGAGTCTTGATCCTGCACTAGGAGAGGTGAATGATCAAGGCCAGGTTACGATTAAGGCATCCTCTGGAACAGGAACATTGTCTGTTACACTCGGAGGGAAGACGGCTGCGGCGACTATTATCGTCGGACTGAAGGAGAAGATGATCGACGACTTCGAGACGTTCGATCTATCAGGATACCATCTCGCCGGCTATATGTTCGGCAATGCTACACTATATGGCTCATCAACGAGCAGCAATCCTTCCAAGTCTACGCAGATCAAGCACGCTGGCGCGAATAGTCTGAAGGTGGACTACAATTCGGCTGCTTGGGCACGGACATTCAACGGTACCATTAATATCGTGCCGCATTGGTACTATGCGACCGGCGCTGCCGCTGGCAAGTGGACGAACGCTCTGGCAGACGAGATGTACAAGACGTATACGACGGAAGTTCGACCTAAGAAGTTCGCTATGTGGGTGTATGGCGATGGCAAGGCTCCTTGGCTTCGCTCGATCTTCAAGACCGGGGGTCAGAACAAGACGCTCGACATCGCACCGAAGGTTGACTGGGTAGGCTGGAAGTATGTGGAGGTGCCGATCCCGCAGGATTGGGCGCTGCCGATTACGCTGAACTACCTGTATGCGGTGGAAGTGGACAAGCTGATTCCGAACTACAGCGGTACCTTCTACCTCGACGACCTGAAGTACATCTACACCGACGAGCAGCAAGACTTCTCCGGTCCGGCATTCAGCGACACCTTGCCGGCGTCGGATAACGTATATACAGGCACCTTCAATGTGACAACGACGATTCGCGACGAGCAGTCCGGCTTGAAGCCAGGCTCCCTTGTTGTCAAGCTGAATAACCAAGATTACGACAAGTACACCTTCGACCCTGCGACCGGCAAGCTCAGCATTGCGCTTCGCGACCTTGCCGCTGGTGATTACCAATTGCTAGTCGAAGCAACGGACATGGCCGGCAACGTATCCGTGCCGAACATTGATCGCACCTTCCATGTAGACTTGTCGCCCGACACGCAAGCACCCGTGCTTAGCGATTGGACTCCAAGCGCTGATGTCACCGTGCGTACGCCAGTTCCACGTATTACGTTCCGTCTGCGCGACGCGAAGAGCGGCATGCAAGCTTCCGACATCTCCATGAAGCTAGATGGCAAGCCATTAACAGCAACCTATGATGCGGCAACAGGCTGGGGCTACGCCATGCCGGAAGCGCCGCTCACAGACGGACCGCATACGCTAGAGCTGAATGCTAAGGACCGAGCAGGCAACCTCCTGCAGCAGTCACAGTCCTTCACTCTGCAAGCCTTGCCGCAGCCGAGCAATCCGGATCAATTCAACATCTCGATTATCCCGGATACCCAAGGCAATGCGTTCACGGAGCAGATCTACAAGAAGGTCGCTGCCGAGAATACGGAGCTCGTGCTTCATGTCGGTGACATTACGGATACTGCAATGCAAGATGATTACGATGCAGGGCGGGGCTATGTCGACCGCTTCATCCAGAAGCCATTCTTCGTTATTCCTGGTAATCACGAGGCGTTCCGTAATACTCTGGATATTTTCTACAAGCTGTTCGGCATGCCAACGTTCCACTTCGACTTCGGCAACACGCTCATTATCGGGCTGAATTCGGCTTACGGGCAATCCATTGATGCTTCAGATTCCACTCAGTACGAGTATCTGCAGCGTCTGCTGGACGAGAACAAGCAGCGGAATGTCCTCATTCTTAACCATGTCATGACCAAGGACGACTTCGGGACGAAGCATGAGATGGCGCCTGCTGAAGCGGAGAAGTTCGAGCAGATCCTGAGCAAGTACAAGGCCAAGCATCCTGCTGTCGATGTGCAAGTGCTGTTCGGCCATCTGCACACGCTGCAGCAATGGAAGAAGGACGGCGTGACGTATACGATTACCGGCAACGCCGCTAATAAGGCCTATGTGAGCCATGACAATGGTGATATTCTAGGCTCCGGCATCTTGAAGGTAAGCTCCGCAGGGATGAACTATACCTATGCACCACTTGTCCGCAGCGTCTATGTGAGCAATTCCGGGCTGCAGCAGGGCAAGATGAATCTCGTACAAGGCGCAAGCGCGAAGCTGGACCTCTACGGCGACTTCAGCGTCTATCCGAGCAGCTATATTCAGAACATTAGCCAGTTCCCGCTAATCAACATGGAGTGGACATCTGACAACCCCGATGCAGTTACGGTTGATCAGACAGGGATGATTCGCGCGGTCAGCGCAGGCACCGCTCACATTACGGCGACATCAGGAGGCAAGTCGCATACGGTGACGATAGAGACCGTAGGACAAGAGACCGTGAAGCCGGTGAAGCTGCAGTTGAATGCAGCCGGCAAGATGGAGACCTACGCCTCCCAGCTGCCATCTCTCATCGCGACGGACGCCTTCGGCCGAACATACACCTTGAACACCGGGCATGTGCAGAAGTGGACGTTCAAGCACGGACTATTGATATGGAACGACAAGCTGGAGCGGCTAGAGTCATCTAACAAGACGGGTACGGAGGAACTTAGAGCCACGTACAACGGCCTGACCGCTGCTGCTACTGTAGAGGTGTATGCACCAGCAACATCAGGCCCAATCGGCGGCGGAACACCAACCCCACCTCCGGCACCTGACCGTCCTGTGCTAGATATTAAGTCGACGAGCAGCGCAGTGATTGCGACGCTGCAAGCAGAGATTGTGAAGGGCAGCAGCCCGACTAGCAGGACAACAGCGTCCATATCTGAAGAATGGTTCACGAAGGCGCTTGATGCCTTCAGCAAGGAACCAAGCAAGCAGGCAGCGATGAATATTGTCGCGGAAGACTCCGCTGTCGGTAAGCCTAGCGAGGTCCAGCTCGAGCTGCCAGCGAAGTCACTGGCAGAGCTGATCACTGCAGCCGGGAAGGCAGCCCAGCAGACCACTACCCCTGTCCTGACCGTGAAGACCGCGCTCGGGAAGGCCGCATTCAACCAGGATGCATTGCAAGCTCTCGCGAGTATGCAAGAGGGCCCGACGACAGTCTTAACGATGAAGCAGAAGCCTGCGGCTGCCGGGGAGCGGTCCGTGTATGAGCTCCTTGCAGCTAACGGCAAGGAACAGGTTGAAGACTTAGGGAAGGGCTGGGCAACGCTGAGCATCCCTTATACGCTGGCTCCTGGAGAGAATCCTCAAGCGGTTGTCGTCTATGCCGTTCAGGAAGGGCACGCTCCGAAGCTGGTCACGAATGGCAGCTATGACGTGAAGTCCGGCACGATTCAGTTCCGGGTGAACCGCCTGTCCGCCTTCGAGATTCAACATCGTTCCGTCGTATTCCAGGATGTGAAGAACAGCTATGCTCAGGATGACATCACCTATCTGGCTGCACGCCAGATCATTCAGGGCAACGGGGCTGGCCTCTTCTCACCGAAGTCATCTGTCACTCGAGCTGACTTCGCCATGATGCTCGCCAAGATGGCGGGCGCCAACTCTAACACAGCCTCGACTGGTGGCTCTGGCTCCATCTATCCGGATGTGAAGCCAACTGCCTACTATGTGGCAGCAGTGACTTGGGCTTCGAAGGCAGGTATCGTGACCGGTACAGGTGACGGACGCTTCTTGCCGGAGAATCCCATCACACGAGCTGAGATGGCTGTCATGATCACACGATTCGCCAAGGCTGTCTCGTTCAAGCTTCCTGTCATCGCTGACGCTGAAGCGTTCCTGGATGAAGCGAATATTCCTGCTTATGCGGAGGATGCTTCTACAGCACTGCAGCAAGCGGGAATTGTGACAGGCAAGCCCGTTCCGGGCAACCAGGGCGCAGCCTTCGCACCACACAGCTCGTCCCAGCGTCAGGAAGCAGCTGCCATGCTTGCTCGATTGCTGCGAATGATGGGTCAATAACCTTGAGCAACTCCTTAGTATAGAAAAAAAAACCAAAGACCAGCGTACCAGCGCTGGTCTTCTCTTATCCCCTCCCGACTGACCGTGCATCATAGACGATCGAGTCAGCAGGGGATTCTTCTATTGTTATGCTTCCCTTAGGCGCTTAGTCGCTTACTCCACCTTAACGGTGAACGGCACTACAAGCACCTCGCCGTTCCATTGGAATTGCCCCCAGATGCGATACAGCCCGCTGTTGGCCGGCCAAGTGGTGTGGAAGGCCGCCTCCGGCCCGCTCCCATCTGAGCTTATCGGGTGACTATGCAGATATTGCTCCGTATCCTCACTGACGACAACGACATGCCCTAACGCCCCCAAGTACGGTTCGAGCGTCGTAATAGGCTTCCCCGTCTCCTCATCCTCAAGGGTGAACATCATCTCAGCCTCATCACCCGCCTTCGTACTGCTCAGCGTAAGTCCAATCTTCGCTCCCTGCACAACCTTCGTCTGCTCGTAATCAGGCTGGAGCGAATGTGCGCCGTGATCATGCTGATGTTGCTCACCCCCGCCTACCTCCATCCAGCTTGACTTCGTAATCGGAGCTGCCGCGCCGGATGGAACGAAGTCCGCGAACAGCTTGTATCTCCCGCCCGACGGCAGGGTAGTATCGACGGTGAAGCGGCCCTCCCCCTCATACTCAGGGTGCACATGATCGAAGTACTGCAAGTCCTCGCTGACGATAATGAGATGCATCAGCTTCTCGTGATTCAACTCATACTTGTCTACAGGCATTCCCTCTGCATCCTCAATGGAGAGCTGGAGCGTTGCCTTCTCCTTCGCCTTGGGACTAGGGGGGACCGTCGTCCACACAGCCTGCAGTGACGAAGCCCATTCATCGTCAGCTGTCCCAGATCCACCCGACCCGCCAGCTATCCCCGACCCGCCTGATCCGTTCGACCTGCCAGCCTTCTCGTGCTGATGCTCCGCGCTGTCATGGTTACCGCTGTGCTCACCATGCTCTGTTCCGCCGACCGGCTTCGCTCCTGAACCTGCTCCGCCGCATGCTGCGCTCAGCAGCATCATCACTACGAGTGAAGCAGCTGCGGCAGCTCTATTATTGTTCATATACAATCCCTCCCTATCATCCTCAGTTACCTGCTCTCATTCTCTGCAGACGCAGCGCATTCAGCACGACTGATACGGAGCTGAGCGCCATCGCCGCTCCAGCCAGCCATGGAGCAAGCAAGCCTGCGGCGGCAATCGGTATGCCAACTACATTATAAGCCAGCGCCCAGAACAGATTCTGCTTAATGTTGCGCATCGTTGTACGGCTCATGCTTAGTGCGTCTGCAACGCTGTTCAGATCTCCTCGCATCAGGGTGACATCTGCGGCTTCCATCGCAATGTCCGTTCCGGTACCCATCGCCATCCCGATATCGGCTGCCGCCAGCGCAGGGGCATCATTCATACCATCGCCAACCATAGCCGTTCTTAGACCTGCCTCCTGCAGCTCCTTCACGACCTCGGCCTTGCCTTCCGGCAGCACCTCTGCCCGCACCTCTGTGATGCCTGCCTGTGCAGCAATGGCCTCAGCCGTTCGAGCGTTATCGCCGGTCAGCATCATGACCCGCAGACCGAGCGCATGCAGTCTGCGCACCGCTTCGGCCGACGAAGGCCTAACCGTATCCGCCACCGCAATCGTCGCTGCGTATCGTCCTTCCACCGCAACGAGCATAGCCGTCTTGCCCGCGAACTCCAGCTGCTCCATCTCCGCCAGCTTCGTATCAGGCACCCGAATGCCCTGCTGCTCCATCAGCCGCCGAGTACCCGCATGGATGGCCAAGCCCTCTACGACAGCTGTTATTCCATATCCCGGCATTGCTTGGAAGCTGCCCACGACCAATCCCTTGCCTGCACCTCTAGCAGACAATCCTTCCACGATAGCTTCCGCCAGCGGATGCTCAGAGAGACTCTCCGCAGCAGCTACCCACTCCATCACATCTGACTCCTTGAAGCTGTCCTCTACTATGAAGTCTGTCAGCTCAGGCTGCCCCTTCGTAATGGTGCCCGTCTTATCCAGCACGACCGCCTCCACGCGGTGAGCGGCTTCCAGATGCTCTCCTCCTCGGTAGAGAACTCCGAGCTCCGCCGCTCGTCCCGAGCCGGCCATGATTGACGTTGGCGTCGCGAGTCCCAAGGCGCATGGGCAAGCAATGACCAGCACAGCAATGGCCTTCTCAAGCGCCCCGCTCACATTGCCGGGATCAAGCACTAGCAGCCATAACAGGAACACAGCAACGGCCAGACCAATGACAATGGGAACGAATACTCCCGATATACGGTCCGCAATACGCTGAATCGGCGCCTTCGACGACTGTGCTTCCTCCACTACCTGAATGATTCGGGCAAGCGCCGTCTCCGCTCCCACCTTCGTCGCTCTCATTCGCAATATACCGTGGCGGTTAACCGTCGCTCCAGTGACAGCATCACCCACGCCCTTCTCCACAGGAAGGCTCTCTCCAGTCAACATCGACTCATCGACAGCGGAGCTCCCCTCCATCACCACACCGTCAACCGGTATGCGCTCACCTGGCTTCACGAGCAGCACTTGCCCCACAGCCACCTCTTCAATCGGCCGAGCTTCTTCCCGCCCGTCGTCATGAACGACGACAGCTGTCTTCGCCTGCAGCTTCATTAACGACTTGATCGCGTCGGAGGTTCTCCCCTTCGCCGCCGCTTCGAAGTACTTGCCTAACACGATTAACGTTATGAGGATCGCGCTCGTCTCGTAATAGAGCTCAGGCGCAGCATGGCCATGTCCGGCCATGTCCATCCACTGCAGCGACTGGTACAAGCTGTACCCATAGGCGGCAGAGGTGCCAAGGACGACCAGTACATCCATGTTCGCACTCCCGTTGCGCAGCGCCTTGTATGCACCCTTGTAGAACGGCCAGCCAATGATGAACTGAACAGGCGTTGCCAGACTAAGCTGGAACCACGCATTCATGAACAGCTCAGGCACATAGAGGAAGGACGTCCAGCTGAAGTGCCCGGCCATCGCCCATAGCAGAGGAAGCGACAGCAGCAGCGATACGACGAATCGCATCCATTGACTCCGAAGCTCCCGCTTCCGTCCGTCGCCTCCTGGCAGCACCGACTCCCGCAGAATGCCGTACCCAAGCGCCTCTACCTTCTCCTCAATCTGCCTGCGGCTGACGAGCGCTTCATCGTAAGTGACCGACGCTCTCTCCAGAGCGAGGTTCACATTCGCTTCCACCCCTTGAAGCCGATTCAGTCCCTTTTCAATTCGATTCGCACATGCGGCACAGGTCATCCCTGTAATCTGCAGTGTCGTTTGCTCTTGTGCTGCCATCGCTCCATCACCAACCTTATCCTCTTAATACCCACTGGGGGTATATTTTCATGAAAAAAAATGAACTCATCCAGCCCAAGCTATAAGGGCCGACCCCGGCCCGCAAGCTCGAAAGGCAGCCTTACCTCACATCGTACCCTTGGTCCTCGATCGCTTCCTTAATCTGCTCCAGCGACAGCTTCGCTTCATCATACTTCACCTTAACACTGCCGGCAGCCAGGCTCACGCTCGCCTCTGCGCCTAACCCGCTCACTGCCTTCTCCACTGAGCTTACACAATGACCACAAGTCATTCCTTCTACCTTCAACGTTACATCCGTCATCTTCGATCTCCTCCTACTTCATTAGCTTCTGAACGGTGGTGAGCAGCTCATCGACTACTTCATGTTCGCCAGCTTGAATTCTCTCTACAATACAGCTCTTCATGTGGCCCTCCAGCAGCAGCTTGCCTACGCCGTTAAGCGCAGATTGAGCCGCGGCGATCTGGTTCAGCACATCATCGCAGTACGTATCCTTATCAATCATCGCCTTCACTCCGCGAATCTGACCTTCAATCCGGTTCAACCGCGCGGTCAGCGTTGCCTTCATCTGATCGGAATGATGGCTCTTCCTCTCCCTGGGGGAAGATGGGCAATGATCTTGACTATGCTGCGCCGTATCTGCCGTAATGCTTGACTGCTCATTCATTCTTGAATCTCCCATTGCTATATACCTCCATGGGGTATAATAAGTACACACTCATTATTACATACCCCCATAGGGTATGTCAACAGTTTCAATCTCTATAATAATTGCTTTGCTAATGTACAGCCTTAGTACAGCGTTCGCTCAAGTTCCTTCGTATACTGGATGGCCATCTCCGTATACTTGTTCAGGAACATCTCTCCCCCGCCTGTCCTCATGACACCGAACGGATCTGCAGCAGCAGGGAGCAGCTCGAAGGTTAAGAAGCCGCTGTAATCGATATCCTTCAGCGCTTGGAGTACCGGCCGGAAGGCTAGATGGCCTGTGCCTGGCGCGGCGCGATTGCTGTCTGCCAAGTGGATGTGGAAGAGAGAGCTGCCGCACTTGCGGATTGCATCCGCTATATCCGCCTCCTCAAGGTTCATGTGGAACGTATCCCCCATGACGCCTACATTCGGAAGATCGACCTGACGCATCATGTCCAGGCATTGGTCTACCCTGTTCAGCATGTAGGTCTCGTACCGATTCCAAGCCTCGATGCACAGCTTCACACCGAGCGAGGCTGCATATTCTCCCCCCGCACGAATGCTCTCCGCCGCCAGCTTCCATTCCTCTCCTGCACTCGTGAACGGATGAATCCTCATGTTCGCTGCAGGTGCAACAATCATCACTGGAGCTCCCGTCTCTGCGGCCAGCTCGGCGACTCTCTTCACATATTCGACCCCTTGCTCACGCTTACTCGCTTCGGGATGAGACAGATCACGATCTTGATGGTAGATGGAGCAGATGGAGGATACCCCTATGCCGTATTCAGCCGTGAGCCTTCTCACCTCGGACACGTCATACTGGGCCGGCTCGCCCACCAGCTCCAGGGCATCGTATCCATAGCGAGCGACTCGCCTCACACTCTCTTCAATGGACTCTCCATGATAGACTAACGAATCATAACTATATTGGAACATGTGCGTCCCCTCCCCAGTGCTGTATGTATGGCTACATTATAGCTCGGGGAGTCTCTCATGACGAGACGTCTGTTAATGAATCGCCTTCTTCTCGAAGTTGCCTCCATGAACGTCCGCTACATTCTGCACAGCTATGAAGGCCGACTGATCGATCTCATGCACGACGCTCTTCAGCTTCGCCAGCTCCAGCCTCGTCACGACACAGTAGAGCATCTGCGTATCTTCCCGACTATACCCCCCACGGGCATAGATATAGGTCGTGCTCCGCCCGAGCCGTTCCATGATGGCCTCGGATATCTCCTCGTATTCACTCGATATAATCGTGACCGACTTCGATTCGTCCAGCCCCTGAACGACGATATCCATCACCTTGGAAGCGATATAGAAGGTGAAGATCGAGTACATGGCAGAGTCCCAGCCGAAGACGAAGCCCGCAATGATGAAGACGAATACGTTCAGGAACAGAATGATCTGACCTACGGATATTCGCGTTTTTTTGGATATGAGGATTGCTACGATCTCGAGACCATCCAGCGAGCCGCCATACCGCAGGACCAGTCCAATGCCGAAGCCAAGTATGACGCCGCCGAACAGGACGGCCAATATCTTCTCCTCCGTGAACGGATGCACATGATGCAGCAGCGCGGTCGTGACCGACATGACTACAATGCCGTACAAGGTGGAGAGGGCGAACGTCTTGCCGATCTGCTTGTACCCAATCATGAGGAAGGGCAGATTCAGCACGAAGATGAATATACCGAGCGCCACATTCGACAGCTCAGACGCTACGATGGACAGACCGGTAATTCCCCCGTCAATAACCTCGTTCGGGACGAGGAATATCTCCAGCGCTACCGCCATCGCCACCGCACCTAGAGGAATGAGCAGGACGCGTTGTACAATCTCAAGAGGGGACAGCTTCCGATGCTTCCTAGCCATAGATATTCTCTGCTCCTTCGATTCAATCAATTCCCATACTTACTTACAGTCTGTCCCACTTCTAGGCAAAAAAACAACCCTGCTCCGCTGAGCAGGGTTAATGCCTAACTATGGCGACAGGGGCAGGCGGTTAGGCCTGCTAATCTGCCTCCCAATTCGGACAGGGGCGGATAGGCCTATCAGTCTGATTCCAACTGCGGTCAAGCGGACTGGATGCTAGGCACTAGTCCTCCCCTTGCTGAACGACTGGCATCATCATGCCGTTGTCCATGCCCATCATGCGCACGCTGTCCGAGCGAGTGCTGGATGGATCAGCCAGCTGCACCTCCGTGCCGAAGGCAGGCTTCGCATAAGGAAGATGGGTTGCGCCGCGGGCGAGAATGTGGCGATAGTTCCCGGAATCGCCTTCGAATGGGCCATCATGATCCCAAGGCACCCATGAGCGGCCGTTCGCGTAATGGCATACATAGGAACGGCGGAAGCGATCCTCGGTACGGTTCGGATAGGAGCGATGGAACAGATGCGAATGGAAGAACAGCACATCCCCCGGCTTCATCGGCACGGAGATCGGCGGCGGATACTGAGCGACGATGCGGGATAACGTGTTCACTTCGTCGTCGATATGGCTCACATTCTCCACCGGCGACAGGTCGCCGAAGACGCCTTCCGCATGTGTGTGTCCGCCATGAGCATTGGAGGGCGGATAGATTGGCTCATGGTTGGAGCCTGGCACGACCCATAGACAGCCATTCTCTTCATCGGCCTCCTCCAGCGCCATCCATGCGCCAACAAGTGTATCCGGATGCGTCTTAATATAATAGGAATCCTGATGCCAGCCCTGGCCTCCCTTGCCCGGCGGATTGTAGAACAGCATCGACTGCAGCGCATAGACATCGGGTCCAATCAGCGCTTCACAGACGTCGAGCACTCGAGGGTGAAGGAGCGCCCATTCCGCCACCGCTTCCTTGCGCGAGAGCATGTGAACCCTTGTCTGGGCGGCGAACTCTTCCTTCAGCGGGTCGTTATTCGTGACGACCGTCTTCTTCTTCTCATCTTCCTTGCTCAGCCGCAGCTCCTCCGCCCATCCATAGAGCCGCTTGATGTCCTCGCTTGATAACAATCCTTCCACCCGCACGAAGCCATCCCGATGATAGTGCTTATACTGCTCCACACTGACGAGATACCGGTCTTCCCTTGTGTGGGCTTCAGGCCAATAATAATTCCCCATCGCTAATCCCTCCTGTTGGCTATTGCATACCTACATTGTGAGAGATTCCGCAACCGGTTACAATGGAGAGAACCCTTAATCTGGGGTGTCTACTTGATATCCTCCTAATTGGACGGAGCGATTAATCGGATACGGTGCCTCCAGTCCTTCAATCGTCGCCATATTGCGGTAGATTGGACTTGCATACCGCTGCCGATAGGAAGTGGCTGTCATCCCTCTAAGCTGCTTGAACATCTTCGAGAAGTGATGCTCGTCCCCGAAGCCGACCTCCCTGGCTATACGCTTCACTGTCCACTGCTCCGACAGGAGCAGCTGCTCTGCCCTTCGTATGCGGCGATCGAGCAGTGCAGCGCGAGGCGGCATGCCATATACTCTGCTGAACATCCGGCTGAAGTGCTCATGGGTCCATCCGGACCGCCCTGCTACCCATTCTATGGTCAGAGCAGGATCGTGCAGGTGCTGCTCCATATAGGCAAGAGCATGCTGGAGCGGCAGGTGAGCCGCCTCGGACGTCTCGTCTTGCTGACCTCTTGCTGCAGCGCCCCATTCCTCGATGAGCGCTAGCAGCAGCGCGGAGAGCCGCCCCCCCTCCCTCGGCCCATCTTGCCGATGAGCAATAATCAGCAGCTGATTATAGAGAGCGGGGATGAGACTATTGCTCCTAATGGGAGTTACGGGCGGCAGGTGAAGCAGATCCCCCAGCACATCCTCCATATGAGCGGCGGTCTTGAAGCCGAAGTGAACGAACAGATGTCTGGTCGGCTGATGGGTGTCGAACTGATAAGCATGCTTCTCCCCCGGCTTCGTCAGGACCATGCTCGGCGTCGGAATACGATACTCCTTCACCCCAAGCTGATAGACGGATTGTCTGGCTTCAGGGAAGTAGACCAGCTCGTAGTCGGGAATCTCACGCATTGGGATTGTGAATCCAGGCTTCACAATCACATCTCCCAAGTGATGAACCTGGGGCAGCTGAAGCTTATTCACAGCGAAGCGTCACCTCGATATCTTGGTCGTAGTTGCCGAAGCCGCGGCCGAATAGCGTAATGCCTCCGCAGTTCTTCGCCGTCTCGCTGCAGGCGATGCGCAGCATGATCTCTCGGTCGAACGCCAGCTGGAGCGAGTCCAGCGTGACGCCGGACACTTGGACTCCGTCGATGAAGGAGCCTTCGCTGTTCACGGTGATTGTTTTCATCAGACCATGCTTAATATTCTTGTACCACCACTCCGGGGTATAGACGCCTTGCGATCCACCGAAGCTGCCGGGGTAGGTCCATGAGCCAAGCGGAATTCCGTTCAGGGAGAAGACGATGTCGGATGGCAGATAATTGACCGTACACGGCGTCTCGGAGCAGATCTCCATAGAGATCTCCAGTGATTCAGGCTTCTGATTATATACCATGTAATTGGGAATCCTGTACTCGACGTAGCCGGATCCGAACCACAGCACCTTAGCCCCTACATGCTCCGGATCGGCAAAATACCTCGGATCATCGCACATGCCGATCATCCTGGACTGGGAAGCAAGCCCGCAGGTCGGCTTGATGCTATAGCTGGAGTAGTGGCCGACTGGGATGGATACCTGATAGCGTGATGGGCTCTCCATCAGGGATTCGTCTGGCTTCGGGCTGTCTGCGGATCCGAATTGAAGCTTCGCCTCCCTCAGCTGAAGGCAGCACAGCTTCTGCATGCCCCGCTTGCCTGGAACGGATTCCGAGCGGATGATGCCTGCCTCCTCCAGCTGCTGGATATGGCGCGTCACAATCGGCGACTTAATATCGAGCGCCTCGGAGAGCGACTTGATGTTCATGGACTGCTTGCTTAGAAGCTCAATGATTCTCACTCTGGTCGGAGAGGACAAGCATTCGAGGAACTTCATATTGTGACTGCTCACTTGTATGTTCATGGCGTTGTGAGCCTCCTATGTCTATAATGGCTCTCATTATATAACTAATAAGTTAATCAATCAATGGCAGCTGTGTCGCGCTTGACTAGCGGCTATCAACTTGACATCGCGGAGTCCATTGTCTAGACTATATGACGTATCCTTTACTTGTGAAGGAGTTCACCATGATTAGATTACCCGCTAAGTTAACCATTCTATATCGCTAACAGGAGAGTGAACGATAAGATGCAAGCATTCCAATTCCGCAACCCTACGCACATTGTATTCGGGGAAGGCAAGGCTAGTCAGGCTGGCGAGCTGGTGAAGCAATATGGAGGGAAGACCGTTCTGCTCGTGTATGGATCAGGCAGCGTGAAGAAGTCCGGACTATACGACTCTGTCGTGAAGCAACTTGGAGAGATTGGCGCAAGCGTGCATGAGCTGCCCGGGATCGAGCCGAACCCTCGTCTAACGACCGTCAACCGTGGGATCGACATCTGCCGGACGAACGGCGTTGACTTCATCCTGGCAATCGGCGGCGGCAGCGTCATCGATGCAGCCAAGGCGGTTGCAGCAGGCGTACCTTATGAAGGGGATGTGTGGGACTTCTGCACAGGGAAGGCCGTCATTCAAGATGCGCTTCCTCTTGGAACGATCTTGACCCTTGCAGCTACAGGCTCGGAGATGAATGGCAACTCCGTCATTACGAACTGGGAGCAGAACTTGAAGCGCAGCTTCGGCAGTCCGCATACTTATCCGGTCTTCTCCATACTGGATCCGACTCTAACGTACTCCGTTCCTGCGAATCAGACGGTCTACGGCTCGGTCGATATTATGTCGCATGTGTTCGAGCAGTACTTCTCCCTGACGGAGAATACACCGCTTCAGGAGCGGTTCTGTGAATCAATTCTGCAGACTGTGGTTGAAAATGTAGAGCCAGCGCTTGCTAATCCTAGCGATGCCGCAGCTCGTTCGAACTTGATGTGGTCCGGTACGATGGCGTTGAACGGCGGACTAATCTCTGTCGGGATGGCCAATGATTGGGCTTCCCATATGATTGAGCATGAAGTAAGTGCGGTGTATGATATTCCGCATGGCGCTGGTTTGGCGATTATTTTCCCCAACTGGATGAAGTACGTGTACCAGGAGCGGATCGATCGCTTCGTGCAGTATGCGGTTCGGGTATGGGGCGTTGATCCGACAGGCAAGTCGGATGATGAGATTGCACTCGCTGGTATTCAGGCGACGAGAGACTTCTTCAACCGGATTGGTGCACCGTCGAGTCTAGCTTATTATGAGATTGGCGAGGACAAGCTGGACCGGATGGCGGAGGAGGCGGTTCGCTACGGGGTAATTGGTTCGTTCAAGCGCTTGGACAAGGCGGATGTGCGGGCTATCTTGCAGCTGTCTCTGTAGAGTGAGAATGAGCTTGAGATAAGAATAGATTAGAATTGAGGAGGAACCCCAGATGACGAATGCGATTACGGAACATACCGTATTGAATAATGGCGTGAAGATGCCTTGGCTTGGCCTAGGCGTATGGCAAGTTGGTGATGAGGAAGCGGCGGAGGCGGTTGCTGCAGCGATTGGTGCGGGTTACCGCAGTATTGATACCGCTGCTGTCTATGGCAATGAGGCGGGTGTAGGTGAAGGGATCCGGAAGAGCGGCATCGCTCGTGACGAGCTGTTCATCACGACGAAGATCTGGAATGCGGACCAAGGCTATGACTCTGCGCTGGCTGCCTTCGAGGAGAGCCGCCGGAAGCTTGGCGTTGAGGTCGTTGACCTGCTGCTCATCCACTGGCCGGTGAAGGGCAAGTACAAGGAGACCTGGCGTGCGCTTGAGAAGCTGTACCGCGACGGTGCGGTTCGCGCGATCGGCGTCAGCAACTTCCAGGTACATCATCTGCAGGATCTGATGGCGGACAGCGAGGTCGTGCCGGTAATCAACCAAGTGGAGTACCATCCGCTGCTGACGCAGAAGGAGCTGCAGAGCTTCTGCCGCGATAAGGGCATTCAGCTCGAGGCGTGGAGCCCGCTCATGCAGGGCAATCTCGACAACGAGACGCTGGCCGAGATCGGCCGCAAGTACGGCAAGTCGCCGGCTCAGATCATCCTTCGCTGGGATATTCAGAACGAAGTCGTGACCATTCCGAAGACCGTGAACCCTACCCGCATGGTGGAGAACGGCTCCGTGTTCGACTTCTCTCTCACTGCGGAGGAAGTGGACGCGATCAGCGCGCTGAACCAGAACAAGCGGTTCGGCCCGGATCCGGATAACTTTAATTTCTAATACAGCGCTAGCACCCCTTTTGGGGGATTGAGCACCGGAGTGATTCGGTGCTTTTTTGATATGGCTGGAATGGGATGCGCTGCGTTGCAGGCGCTTCGCGGACCGTCGCGTCCGCGCTAGTGTTGGATTCCAACACTGCAGCCTGCGCTTCCCGCGGCTGCTCTAGTACTAGAATACAAAACACTGCAGTTCCTCCTAGCCCCTCCATCTGACTACGACTCAGAGAGACTGCGGCTGAATCGGAATCATTCGCATCACGCAAAAAGCTGGCGGAGCCGGTGCTGCAATGCACCTGCTCTGCCAGCTCTTCTACGCCAGTTCCCACATTTATATAGACAGCGGCACCCTGAACAATCACTGCTATGTCCGATGACCCGCTGTCAGTACACGCGAACCTCAATGACCTCTGCGCACGCACTGCCGTTCGTGCTCTCGGCAACGATACGCAGCTTGGCTGCAGTGACTGGAGCTGCCAGCTTGTGAACTCGCTTGCGCTTCCGATTCTCTTCCTCGCGATGCAGCAGCTGCCACTGCCCCGGTGCGGTCTCCGCCTCCAGTCGATAGCTTCTAAGCACTTCAGGCATGACCTCATAAGGGGTGCGATGGTGGTGAAGGTTGATTAAGTCTTCGTTCACATCATCGTTCAGCGTCAGGTGAATCTCACGAATGGTGACAGGACTTGCCGTAGGCCATCTGAGCTCCAGCGACTCTTCACGGCCCTCGGTCATCGGCTCGGATACCCACAGATGAGGCGCCCCGTAAGGCCGAACATATCCGTTAATAACCTGCTCCGCTTGGTAGATGTCCGTCTCTGGGAAGGCACGGAAGCAGAATGGCTTGCGCACGAGTCCCCGCATGCTCCACTGGATCACCGGCTGCTTGATGTCATGGTCCTCTAGGGCAGAGGATACCTTGGGCTCATCCATCTTATGGAACGAGAGGACACCCGTCAGAGGCTGCTCGGAGGTGTAGAGGGCTAACGAGTCATTCGCTCTCACAATAACGAATGCATTCATGCCGCTCTCAGCAGAGGCTGCCGGCTTCCAGTTCAGCGGCACGGGCACCCACTGACGCCTGCCAGCAGCTACCTTAGCCGAGCTCTTCACTTCCAGCCGATGAGGAATATAATTCTCCGCTCGTCCGGTACTCCACAGCTCGACTTCCAGCACGGTATCCGCTGCTGCATCAACAAGCAGTTCCAGCTGCTCCAGCTCGGGCGAGATCGGGATAAGCAGCCCGACATCATGACTTAGCGGATAAGCATTCGCAGCTGTCTCTACGGCTAGCTTGCGAAGCGTACTGGACGCACTCACGGCTGCTCGGCGGGCTTCATCCCGCTCATCCCTGTTCCGCAGGCTGACGATAGACGCGTCTTGACGAAGCAGCGTCTGCTGCAGCTCCTCAAGATACTCCTGATAGATGACTCTAGGAGTCACTCCAAGCTTCGCAGCCAGTGCAGCACCTGTGCCGGCTGCCTCTCCAATGACGGCGCAGGTCGCCATGACCCTGGTCGTACCGAAGGCCACATGCGTGGCGCTAATATTCCGTCCAGCGAAGAGCAGATTAGAGACGTTAACCGAATACAAGGACCGGAACGGAATCTGATAGACCCCATCAGAATGAAGGTGCTTGGAGCCGCTCTCTGTCGCATAGACCCCTTGAGGCGGATGAAGATCGATGGACCAGCCTCCGAACGCAACTTGGTCCTCGAATTCCTGCTGAGCAAGAATGTCGTTCTGATTCAATACATAATCCCCAACGAACCTGCGATATTCCCGCTTGCCTGGAACTGAGCCGACCCACTCCAGCGTCATCGTCTCCGAGTCAGGGAATTGCCCGGAATTCTTAATATAATCCCAGATTCCGTAGATGACCGCCCACAGCTCATCCCGAATCCGTTCATTATCATGGACGGTATCATGCTCTCCGCCCCATTCAATCCACCAGTAGGCACAGCCATTGTCTCCGCTTCGGATAACACGCTTGAGCGGAATAGATGTCTCGGCAAGGTTGATGGCGAAGCTCGGCGGCTTGAAGCTGACCTTCTCCCCCGTGTCCTTCGTGTAGAACAGCAAGGTACTCCCTAGTGTGATATCATCTGCCTCAGCCGGAGCCCAGCTCTCGTTATATTCATGCTGCGCTTCACGGCCTAACCGATACTTTGCGCCAGCCAGGAACCCGACAAGCCCGTCGCCGGTACAGTCCAGATATACCTTGCTCACGAAGGTGATTCGGCGTTCTGATCCCATCATCCACCCCGTCACCGTGTGAATCTGACGGTTATCCTCATCTCCATACGCCTCAACCTCATGTACATCCGTATTCAGGTACAGCTGAATGTTAGGTTCGGCCTTCACGGCTTCCAGGACAGTCAAGTCCCATAGATAAGGATTGCCTTCGGGGTTGCGGTATTGATTCTCCGTGAACAACTCGCCCATAATACCTGTCTCGCGGGCATAGCGATTCACGCCATGTCCAGTTGCCCCGCATACCCAGACTCGAACCTCACTGGAGGCATTGCCCCCAAGTACCGGACGATTCTGCACCAAGGCAACCTTCTGCCCTAGTCTGGCCGCGGCAATGGCCGCACACACGCCTGCAAGACCGCCGCCAACGACGGTAACATCTGTCAATACCCGTTCTTCTCTCATCCCTGCACCTCCGGTATATCCCTTATTTCACTACAAATCCATGATAGCGTTAACATAATCCTTGATGAAATCTATTCTATATCATATATTTAAGGAACTTAATACACGGAATTATCAGATTGCATATCCATAATTTCATATAGAGAGATGGAGGCGGCTAGAGATGGAAGGGAACCCTACGTTCGTCCAGACCGCGTTATCTCACGTGTTCTGGAGGAAGAAGGAACAATTTGAATTGGCTGTGGATACGTATGACCATTGGGTCCTGTTCGCCGTGACGGAAGGCAGCTTCCGCTATGAGATAGAGGACAAGAGCGGTGAGGCAGCCTATGGCGACCTGGTGTTTTGTCCTCCTGGGGCTGCTTTTCACAGGGAAGTGCTGCAGACTGTGTCCTTCCACTTCTACAGCTTCGAGTGGGTGCCAGACAACGGAGCAGCATGCGACAGGTTGACTCATAAGTCCAGACCGGTCGGTGCTATTACGCTCTATGACCGCAGCCGCCTCTCTTCTACCTATTACTATCTGCAGCAGCTTAGCCGATTGGACGAGGAGAGGAGACTCCTATCTATCCAGGCTCTATTCCGAGACATATGGCACCAATTCTGCATGCAGACGATGCTCGTGCTGACCGAGCAGCAGCATCCGCTGGATGCAGAGATGAGAGAGGCTGCATTGTGGATGGAGCAGCATGCGTTCACCCCGCTTCGGCTTAGAGAATTCGCAGAATCACGAAGAATAAGCGCTGTCCAATTCACTCGCCGCTTCCAGCAAGCTTGGGGACAGACGCCTATGGACTACTTGACGGGGCTTCGGATAGAGAGAGCCAAGATGCTGCTGCTCGAGACCCTCCTCCCGCTCGACGATATCGCGCAGCAATGCGGATACGAGAACGGGTTTTACTTGAGCCGTGTATTCACGAAGAAGATGAAGGTCGCTCCTTCCGTATTCAGGCGGGTGAACCGGTTATAAGTCCGCCGTTAGCTGTTGTTAAGGCTTATACTCTTCCAAGGAAGCCAGCATCTTAGTGTAGCTAAGCTCGCTTCCTTCAATAATAGCTTTGCGCTTGGCCTTGACCATAATCTGTTCGATATCAGCGAAGCTGATTCCCTGCAGCAGCTCAGAGGTTCTCTCTACCAGCCCTGTCTCATGAGCGAACTCTCCAATTAACAACCGGACATATTCATGTCTGGCTGCATCATCCGGCAGATCGAATCTCATCTTCGTATCGAATCTGCGCCACACAGCTCGGTCAAGGTCTTCTTCCAGATTGGTTGCAGCTACGAAGATACTCGTGCTGTCGAACTCATCCAGACACTGCAGCAGCGTGTTGACTACCCTCGTCATCTCCTTCACTTCTTCCTTATTGATACGGGTTCTGGCAATAGCATCGAATTCATCCAGGAATAAGACGCAGCGCGTAGAGTGCGCATAGTCGAAGATCTTCCTAACATTCGTTCCGGTCTCTCCCAAGTGGCTGTGGATGATAGCATCCAACCGCACAAGCACTAGAGGAATCTGAAGCTGCTGTGCTATATAGAAGGCTGTCAGCGTCTTCCCCGTTCCGGGAGGACCGAACATGACCACTTTGTTAGGAACAGGCACATCATGTTTCTCGAACTCATCCTTCATACTAACAATGGTGACAAATTCGTCTACAATTTGCTTGTTTCTTGGGTGAAGCACAATTCGTTTTACTTTTTTAGCGCAATCATTAGGTGTATATAAGGCAGCCATGTCCGTTCCTGTGGATCTCGGAAGCCGGCTGTTCGTACTGCTCTTACTCATATTAGGTTCTCTCCTTAAGTGTTCCTATACCCGCACCCCATGCTACTCATGCTCTTCAACATATATACAGCAATAGACACAGCAAGAAGCACAGCCGCTTAGGCTGTGCCGGAGTAGTTAACTAGGTTAACACCTATTCACTGACAGCTTACCTGCTTAATCCATCCTCGACTGGTACTTATTCACGCCCGCAGCTGCGGTTCCCGTTGCTGTCAGCTGCTGATGTTGGTAGACATACGCAGTCTGCTCAGGCAGCGGGCACTGCTCCTGGAGCAGCTGCCGAACGAGCAGTCTTCCATCAGCTGGAGTCATATGCCGATACCATGCCCCTCCTGGATACTGAACCACGGTACAAGCATCCTCACAGCGTCCATTGCACAAGGTGCGCGTAGTGTGAATAAGCGAATCGGCGTGGTGGAGGGCGATCTCATCCCTAATTGCCGCAGTGACCCCCTCCGCACCGCGAAGCATACAGCTTCCTCCATTGCACAGGAGCAGGTGATGCTTCGTACCACTCAAGTTCCAAGTAGCCATGCTCCGCTCACGCTCCTTCCTTATCTGGTCTCCCGGTGCAGGGTGACACGCTTCAGACGCGGGCAATACTTCATCAGCTCCAGACGCTCTGGATTCGTGCGCTTGTTCTTCGTCGTCGTGTAGTTACGGTCCTTCGTCTCCGTACATGCCAGTGTGACTACAACTCGCATAGGGCTCACCTCCCTCTCTTGTGATTAGCCGCCCTCTAGGATGGCAGTGGACAAGCTTCCTCCTGCACATTCGGGAACGGATCCTCGAGCGCGGCCCAGTCCCCCGCCATCTCCTCATCCGTCAGCAGGCATTCATCGAGCGAAGCGGTAATCTCTTCCCGATTAAGCTTAATCCCAATCAGCACAATCTTGTTGATCCGGTCCCCGTACTCCGCATCCCACTTCTCAGCCAGCTCCGGCTCTTCCGCCAGCAGCTCCTGACGCTCTCCCTCAGACAGCGCTGCCGCCCATTGCCCTGCTGGACCGAATTGAATGGAAGGCCCCGCCTGACTAAGGTTCTGCGCCATCTCCTGACGGCTCGCCAGCCACACAATCCCCTTCGCGCGAACGACATCAACCGGCCATTCCTCCATCCAACTCATTAACCGCATAGGGTGCATAGGCCGCACTCGCTCATACACGAACGACGAGATCCCGTACTCCTCCGTCTCCGGCGTATGCGAAGGCGCCTCCATCTCCCGAAGCCAGCCTGCGGACGTGCTGGCTTCATCGAAGTCGAACAGTCCCGTGTTCAATATCTCGGACGGGTCTACCTGGCCGTGCGTCGTGCGGATGAACTTCGCACGAGGCTGCAGCTTGCGGAGTACGCCCTCCAGCTCCTCCAGCTCTTCCTCCTCAACCATATCGCACTTATTGAGCAGCAGCACATCGCAGAATTCAATCTGGTCAATGAGCAGATCAACCACTTCGCGGGTATCGTCCTCACCAACGGCTTGGCTGCGGTCCAGCAGCGTCTCGCCGGAGGAATAGTCATGCCAGAATCGGTAGGCATCGACGACAGTAACCATCGTATCGAGACGGCAGAATTGGGTCAGATCAATGTTATGCTCTTCATCGATGTACGTGAACGTCTGAGCGACCGGAACCGGCTCCCCTACCCCTGTCGATTCGATCAGAATGTAGTCGAAGCGGCCATCCTTAGCCAGACGTTCCACCTCGCGAAGCAAGTCTTCACGAAGGGTACAGCAGATGCAGCCATTGGACATCTCGACCAGCTTCTCTTCGGTACGGGACAGCCCGCCGCCGTTCTTAACCAGCTCGGCGTCGATATTCACTTCGCTGAGATCGTTGACGATGACGGCAACCTTAAGGCCGTCGCGATTGTTCAGCACATGATTCAATAGGGTAGTTTTGCCAGCACCCAAGTAACCGCTAAGAACGGTGACCGGAATTTTTTTGCTTACAGTAGTCATAGATGCATCTCCCTTATGTGTAATTATTACGATTATTCCTTAAGCGCCTTCTTCAGACCTTCCAGATTCTTCTCCATCACCTTGATATAATCTACGTTATCCTTCGTCTGCTCTTCCGTCAGGCCCTCAATCGGATTCAGGACATCCGTCTTCGCAGAGATCTCATCTGCAATCGTCTGGGCAATCTTCGGATCTACGAGCGTCTCGAAGAAGATCGTCTTCACGTCATGCTCCTTCGCGAACTTAACCACTTCAGCCATCTGCTCCGGGGAAGGCTCTTGATCAGGAGACAAGCCTGCTATCGGAACCTGGGTCAGACCATATTCCTTCGCCAAGTAGCCGAATGCAGCATGCTGCGTGACGAATTCCTTGCGCTTCACATCTGCAAGCCCGGACTGATACGCCTCATCCAGCGACTTCAGCTTAGCGATATAGGCTTCAGCATTCTTCTTGTAGTCCGCGGCATGCTCAGGGTCAGCCTTCACTAGCGCCTCCTGGATAGCTAGCACTTCTTGCTGCGCCAGCACTGGGCTTAGCCACACATGCGGGTCAAGACCATGCTCTTCCTCATGTCCTTCTCCTGCATGCTCTTCTCCCTCATGCCCATGCTCTTCGCCTTCCATCAGCTGAATGCCCTTGCTCGCTTCTACTACGATTCGCTTATCGTTAGCCGCGCTCTCCAGAGACTGTTCCGCCCATCCTTCAACGATTCCGTTGTAGACGAATACATCCGCTTCCTTGATCGCCGCCATGTCCTTCGCCGTCGGCTCCCAATCATGCGGTTCAACGCCCGCAGGGATCAGTACAATGACTTCCGCATGCTCCCCGGCAACTTGCTTGCTGAACTCGTACATAGGGTAGAAGCTTGTCACCACCTTAAGCTTATCTCCGTCCTTGCCCTCCTCCTCCTTCTTCTGCTCGTTGTTCGAACCGCATCCTGCAGCCAGCATAGCGATTGCCAAGGTTGTCGCGGCGGCGGCTGCCATCTTCTTAGACCATACTTTCATTTTCATTACCCCCTGTAGTATGAATAGATGATGATGAATGCCCATAACGGGCATGAACCCCTATCGAGCCGACCGATATCCCCTTCGCGGCATTCGACTTATTCCTGGACTTACTTAGCTTCACAACTAGCTTCCTCACACTAATTCCGCATACTAGGATGAGGAGCAGAGTTAAGGCAATCGTTCCCCCTGGCGGTGTGCTCAGCTCATACGAAGCGGTTAATCCAGACAGGACACCGAATAATCCAATCCCCATCGCGATGACGATAGCAGATGTGAAGCTGGATGAGATTCTTATCGCGAGCGCAGCTGGCAGCACAATTAGCGAGGACACTAGCAGTACACCTACGATTGGCATCGCCGCAGCAACGATCATACCGGTCATCACGCTGAACAGCAGAGAGATCCACTGAACCGGGACACCGTTGGTCTTCGCCGTCTCCTCATCGAAGGTCATCTGGTACAAGGGCCTGCGGAATATGGTGAAAAAAAAACCACCAACAGCAGCAACGCCCAGCATAAGCAGCAGCTCGGTCTGATTGACAGCGACAACCGAGCCAAATAAGTAGGAGGAGAAGCTCTTCGTCACTCCCTTGTTCAGGTTCATAAGAACCACTGCTGACGATAGGCCCCCTATCATAATGATTGCGACTGATATCTCGCTGTAGGTCTTGTACGATCTGCGGACGAATTCCACCGCCACCGCACCGATGACAGCGACTGCGAAGCCGGTTACGGTCGGATTCACATTCAGGTAGGCGCCTGCGGCAACGCCAGCCAAGGACACATGCGAGAGCATGTCGGCCATGAGCGCCTGACGCCTCAGCATGAGATAGACACCTAGCACAGATGCGACTAGCGCAATGATCCCGCCGGCCAGAAATGCCCTCTGCATGAAGTCGTAGTGCAGCATCTCCATCCCCCCTCCTCCTTCCTCGTAAGCTCAATGATGCGGTCCAGATAAGGCTCTGCTTCGGACAGTCCATGCGTCACCATCACGATGCTGCGACCATGCTCCTTCACGTGATGATGCATCAGCTCGTAGAAGCCCTTCCTGCTCTCTTGATCCATCCCCGTGGTCGGTTCGTCCATGACGAGCAGATCCGGCTGCTGGGCCAGCGCTCTTGCGATGCACACCCGCTGCTTCTGTCCGCCAGACAGCTCGCCGATCTTACGCCCGCGCTGCTCCCACATCCCGACTTGCCTCAGTGACTGCTCCGCAAGCTCATGATCCTCTGCGCGCAGCCTTCGCAGCCAAGTTCCTCTAACATAAGTGCCTGAACGAACGAATTCCAAGATGGTGCTTGGGAATCCTGCGTTGAAGGCGGCTATCTGCTGCGGCACATAACCGATAACCAGCTTCTCCTTGCGATCATTGCGATTAGCCAGGTAGATCTCTCCGCTCCAAGGATGAAGCAAGCCTAGGGCAAGCTTCAGCAGGGTCGTCTTCGCAGCTCCGTTAGGACCGGTGACGGCTACGAATTGCCCCGTATAGAGCTCCATGCTCGCTTGCTCCAGGCAGGGCACATCATTGTATCCGAACACAACATCACTCAATGAAGCTAACAGCAAGTCTGCTCCTCCTTCTCTTCCGTCTTATCTTGCGAACGATCTGGCCAATCCCTGCCATAGGCGACACGATTCTGCTGACATTCAAGGCAATAACCATATTTGTCCGACCATTCATGCTGCATCCCGCTCCTCAAAGTGAAGTTGCCAGATCGTAACGATTACGATAATATCTCATTTAAAAAACCATGATGGAATTCGGTCATCTCATCCCATTACGGTTTTAATAGTAACGATTACGCTTAAGCAAGTATAGCAAACGCTGCTTCCATCCGTCAACCGCATATTCTATCGCTTGGCGCCATACCGTATTTTGTAGTATGCTAAGGTTATTATTCGTAATTATTACTATTTACACTTGATAAAAGGAGTGATTCCCCCTTGCGTATACCTGTCATCGTCCTCAGCGGCTTCCTCGGAAGCGGCAAAACAACGTTGCTGCTTCGGCTGCTCCAAGAGTCGCGAGCAAGAGGACTTAAGCCTGGCGTCATCATGAACGAGCTAGGAAGCCGGGATGTAGATGGTCACATCCTGAGCCAATTCTCCGATACTTCAATCGAGAAGATGCTGGACGGCTGCGTCTGCTGCAGCCGCAAGAGCGAGCTGGCGGGCAGCATTGCTGCTCTAGTCAAGCAGCAGCCTGACTTCATTGTCATCGAGCTGACCGGTGTGGCTAACCCTGAAGAGATTGCCGATGCGCTCACTGAACCAAGTATACTTGGTCAAGTATCTATGAAGCAGATTGTGACGGTGCTCGACAGCGAGCATGTGCTGCTGTACAACAGCATCTTCGAGGCTGACCTGGCACTCGTCCGCACGCTTCGGAGGCAGATCGAGACAGCCGATCTGCTCATTGTGAACAAGACTGACCTCGTAACGGAGACGAAGCTGAATAAGATTGATAAGGCCATTCGCAAGCAGAACGATAAGGCCGGCATCATCCACACGACCTTCAGCGGGGTCGATCTCGATCTTATGCTGTCAGGTGTGAAGAAGCGCGCGGGACAAGAGCCGGCAATCGTTCCGATATCTCGACCGTTCCGTATGACGACGGCTGTCCCTAAGTCAAGCCTGACTTCTGAGAACCAGACGAAGAACGACGCTCATGAGTCACCTTCATTCACTCGTGTACAGACGATGACACTCACCATCTCCTCTCACCCTCTCCCGAGCCGGAAGCAGATTGATCGGCTGCTGTCGAAGTTCAAGCATGCTCTGCTGCGGGCGAAGGGGTACATTCGGCTGAATGAGCACACCCAGCAAGCTGCGCTTATGCAGCATGCCGGAGGACGAACGAGCTGGTCCCCCTCTGAATATACGGGGGAGCCGTACATGGTGTTTATCGGCATCGATCTGGATGAACAAGCGATACGGGCGGAATGGGAACGGCGGGTCGTATGATCCGTTTCGTTTCGCATAGCGACACTGTTTTTTGCCCCCTTGCCACACTATCCCCTTCCGTCAGGGGTGGATGAACTGTTGATTACCCCCTAGTGGGCCGAGCCATAGTGCTCCTGCCACTGAGAGATACTGAGCCAAGCCACTGAGCTAAGGGGATAGTGACCAAAAGGAGAAAAAACACTGCAAAAAGAAGGGCCTCACCCCTCCTCTGCCATATACCAATATTCGCCCTAAGGCAAAATAAAGGTCTGAACGGCCTTATCGCCAGTTCAGACCTTTAATGTTATTAGCTTACCGCCCGAGCTAGGGAGGCGGTGTTTATTTTAGAAAAAAACTACTCATCGTCCTCCGGCTCTATAATAATCGTGATTCGGGATACTGCGGTGCGTCCATCCGAGTCGGTCACTTCAATATAGAACACATCCTGGTCGTTCACATCTCCATGACCGGCTGCTCTTCCGAGTCGATACGTGAAGGCTCCATTGCGCGCAACCTTGACCGAACCCTTCTCAGGACTTGCAAGCAGCCGATAAGTGAGTGCCAGACGGAGGCTGGATTGCGCCTCAACTCTCCCTCTCACCAGCCGAAGACCTCGCGTGAACAGGATGTAGTCCGTTACGACAATGCTGCCATCCTTCACTCGAATTCGCACAACGACGAGGACCACATTGCCTGCAGCATCGGATACAGCAATGACGAATCGATCATTATCTAGGCTGTCAGGGTCATACTGGAAGGATCCATCAGGACCTAGTGTCACAGATCCATTGACGGCAACTTCCGCCAGGGCATAGAACAATGCTCCTGATAGAGGCACGCTGCCAACCTGGCCAGTAATCGGATTCCCGGTATTATCTAGTGCAATTTCCTTCACTGGAGGTGTACTGCCGCCAGTTCCAGTTCCTCCACCGCCACTGCCACTGCCACCGCCGCCGTTGCCCGGCCCGCCTCCGCCGCCTGATCCTGGATCAGTCGGAACAGCCAGACTTGGCTCAACCACAATATAGATTGGATATTCCGTCGCCAGTCCTGAAGCCGTGCTGACCACTCGCACATAGAACACATCGGTTCCTACGAAGCCGCTATTGCTCCTATAGATGAAGCTGCCGTCCGCATTCACTTGTACGCTGCCGCCTGCTGGAGCCTGAGCCAGACTGAACAGCAGCACACCTCCTGCAGGATCTGTCGCTGGAATGAAGCCTGCAACCGTTCCACCTGTAACGGTACGAACCGATACCGGACTGACCACTGGCGGATCTGCAGGTCCTGATATTCCCTCCACAGTGACGACCACCGTTACGCTGATCGCTCCTCCGAACGCATCGCTTACTATGATGACGAAGCTGTCTACCCCAATGAATGCTGCATTAGGCGTGTAGACGAAGCTGCCATCTGACTGAAGCTGGACCGATCCGTTGTTCGGTGCAACAGCTGCGCTATAGGCAAGGAGATCGCCATCCGAGTCCGAAGCCGCAATCTGACCGGTGACCGCAGCTCCTTGCTGCGTGGTTAAGGCTGCATTCGAGGCTACTGGAGCTCTGTTATACGGATTAATAGTAATGCTCACAGACGCGATGGTGGAATTCCCGCTCTCATCTACTGCATACACGCTGAACGTATCTGTCCCTACGTAGTCTCGGTTAGGTGTATACGTGAAGGTTCCTTGCGCAGTCACAACAGCAATACCATTAGCCGGACCCGCCGTTAATCCATATTGGACCGCCTCACCCTCTGGATCTGCAGCGCTTAGGCTGCCCGATACAGGCGCATTGCGCACCGTGACGGCAGAGGCAGGCGGCAAGACCGGGCCCTGATTCGCTAGCACAATAATATTAATCGTAGCTTCCAGCCCCGTATCTGACAGGACGCTGAAGCTGTCCGTCCCCGTGAACTCTGGGTTAGGTGTATAGATGAAGGTTCCGTCCGGGTTGAAGACTAGCGTGCCGTTGTTAGGAGCATCGAGCAGCGTATAGATGGTAGGCGTCTCCAGAATGAGAGTAACTACGGATTGAATCGGTGTATTCTCTGTTGTTGTAATCGTCGTAGAGAAGGTCTGGAACACCGGTGCCACATCCGCCGTAATCGTCGCAAGTCCAATTCCACCGTCTCCATCATCAATCTGGATGGTGAAGAAGTCATAGCCCAGGAAGCCGGCATTCGCCGTATACGTGTATCTCCCATCTGTATCCACGACAGCCGTTCCGTTCGCCGGGGGAACAACGACGCTGTAGATGAAGGAGAAGCTGTCTGGATCAATGACCTCCAGCTGTCCGGTCACCGGGGTAACGAGAATCGTTCGAACCGTCTGATCAGCCGCAGTTGGAGGATCATTCACCTGAGTGACCGTAACATTAACATCTGCAATCGCCGTTCCGCCATTACCGTCGGAGACAAGTACGGTGAAGGCATCCTCGCCGTTGTAGTTGGTGCTCGGCGTATAGGTGAAGCTCCCATCGATCGCTACGACAGCCGCTCCGTTCGCCGGCGGCGTATTCAGTGCGAAGGTCAAGACGTCTCCGTCTACATCTGTTGCGGTTACTGCTCCGGCTATTGGAGTATCCTCAGCCGTCGTTAGGCTAATCGGTGCGGTAACCGGATCATCATTCACTGGCGTGATGACCAAGTTAACCGTAACGATGCCTGTGCCACCCAGACTGTCATCCGCTGTCACGGTGAAGCTGTCTACCCCGTTGTAGTTCAGATTCGGCGTGTAAGTGAATGTTCCGTCTGCACTCACAACTACTGTACCTTGGGAAGGCGGAGACTGCAGCGTATACGTTAGGACGTCTCCATCCGGATCTACTGTCGCGACCTGAGCGCTTATCACAGAGTCCTCTTCACTGGTGTAAGTGAGGGTCGCTGGCAGCGGCGGATCATTCACCGGTGTAACCGTGACGGTAACACCGGAGATGGCGGTCCCGCCATTGCCATCGTCGACTAACACGGTGAAGAAGTCCGTTCCGTTGAAGTTCAGACTCGGTGTATACGTATAGCTGCCCGTGACGGAATTAATCGTCACCTCCCCATTCGCAGGAGCAGTCAGCACGCTATATTGCAGGACATCTCCGTCAGGGTCCGATGCCGTAATAGAACCGGCTGCCTGCGTATCCTCAGCAGTCGTAAGCGTATTGTCTGCGGTTATCGGAGGATCGTTCACCGGCGTGATGGCTAAGGTTACAGTGGCAGGGGCAGACCCGCCATTGCCGTCACTTACCGTCACTACGAAGCTGTCGGTGCCATTGAAGTTCGGATTCGGCGTATACGTGTAGCTGCCATCTGCACCGAGGACGACGCTCCCATTCGCAGCAGGAGTGGTCAGCGTGTAGGTGAGAGGGTCGCCATCTGTATCGAAGGCAACAATCTGACCGTTCGACGGTGTATCCTCTGCTGTAGTATCAGTAATATTGCTCGCGGTTGGAGCGTCATTCACAGGCGTCACCGTGATGATGACCGCTCCAAGCGCCGTCCCTCCATTCCCATCGCTGACAGACACGGTGAAGGAGTCGGTGCCGAAGAAGTTTGCATTCGGTGTATACACATAACTGCCATCCGGTGCGACGGTTGCGGTACCGCTGTTCGGTCCATTGAGCAGCAGGAACGTGAGCGAATCACCCTCTGGATCTACGGCGGTAATGATTCCGTTAACCGGAGTATCTTCGGCCGTCACAGCTGTGCTCCCCGTGATGACAGGTGCATCATTAACAGGTGAGACCAGTACGTTAATCGTGACGAGGACGATGCTCGTTCCTCCGTTGCCATCATCAACCGTCACTTCGAACGAATCGGTGCCGAAGAAGTCTGGATTCGGTGTATACGTGTAGCTGCCATCCCCATTCAACACAACGGTACCGTTAGCTGGCGGAGACGTCAGCGTGTAGCTGAGCGGATCACCGTCGGAGTCGAAGGCGACAATCTGGCCATTGGACGGTGTATCTTCCGCTGTTGAATCTAGAATGTTGGATGCGATTGGAGGATCGTTAACCGGCGTCACCGTTAAGGTGACCGCTGCGATGTCCTCTCCTCCATTCCCGTCCTCAACCTGAACGGTGAAGGAATCCGAGCCGAAGAAGTTAAGGAACGGCGTGTACGTGTAGGTGCCGTCAGCATTCACGACGGCCGTCCCGTTCGTAGGACCTGAGTGAAGAGTGAATGTGAGGGTGTCTCCATCCACATCCGTTGCGATTACCGCTCCATTCACCGGCGTGTCCTCCGCTGTCGTCGCTGAAGCAGGCGATGCTACCGGCGCGTCATTCACCGGAGTTATGGTGATGCTGATCGTTGCTGTATCACTGCCGCCATTGCCGTCTGATACGGTAACGACGAAGGAATCCGTGCCGTTGAAGTTCGCATTCGGCGTATAGGCATAGCTTCCATCTGACTGCAGTACGACCGTTCCGTTCACTGGAGCAGTCGTCAACGTATAGGTTAACGGATCATTATCCACATCTGTAGCGACAATCTGCCCGTTCAGCGGTGAATCCTCTGCTGTAATTGGTGAGGAATCGCTAGCGACAGGTGCATCATTCACCGGAGTCACGTTCACCGTTACCGGTGCAATAGCGGTTCCTCCGTTGCCGTCATCCACGAGCACAGTGAAGGAATCCGTGCCGAAGAACTCGGTCTGCGGGGTATACGTGTAGGTTCCGTCCACGTTCACTACCGCAATGCCATAGGAAGGTGAGGTAAGCAGGCTGAAGGTTAGCGCGTCTCCGTCTGCATCTACAGCGGTCACCGCTCCATTAACCGGTGTATCCTCAGCTGTCGTTGAGACACTCCCACTTGCAACAGGCGCGTCATTCACTGGCGTGACGGTAACCGTTACCGTAGAGGTGTCAGTCCCGCCGTTCCCGTCGCTGACTGTGACAATGAACGTATCCGTGCCGTTGAAGTTCAGATTCGGCGTATAGGTGTAGCTTCCGTCCGGCTGTACAACGGCCGTCCCGTTCGCAGGGGGAGTCGTCACCGTGTAAGTGAGCGGATCGAAGTCCGTATCTGTTGCAAGGATCTGCCCATTCGAAGGGGTATCCTCAGCCGTCATATCCGCTACATCCTCAGCAATAGGCGAGTCATTCACTGGTGTGACGGTCACTGTGACTGAAGCGAGGTCCACTCCCCCATTCCCATCGCTCACCGCAACCGTGAAGGAATCCGTGCCGAAGAATCCAGCATTCGGCGTGTACGTGTAGGTGCCGTCAGCGGCGACGAGCGCTGTCCCGCTTGAAGCCCCCGTGAACAAGCTGTACGTCAAGGTATCGCCATCGACATCTGTTGCCGTTACCGCACCGTTGAACGGCGTGTCTTCAACGGTCGTAACAGCTGCGTCTACAGCAACGGGAGGATCATTCACCGGAGTAATCGTCACCGTCACTACCGCTGTGTCAGTCCCCCCGTTGCCGTCATCGACGAGCACAACGAAGGAATCCGTTCCGTTGTAGTGGAGTGCTGGTGTATACGTGTAGCTGCCGTCTGACCCGACAATGGCCGTTCCATTCGCTGGAGGCGTCTGCAAGCTGTAGGTGAGCACATCTCCGTCTACGTCCGTTGCGGTAACTTGGCCGGTACTCGGCTTATCCTCCGCTGTCGTATCCGATACATCAAGTGCAACAGGCGCGTCGTTCACTGGCGTCACGTTCACCGTTACCGAAGCGATATCCTCCCCGCCATTGCCGTCGCTCACGAGCACGGTGAAGGAGTCGGTGCCGTTGAAGTCTGCATTCGGCGTGTACGTGTACGTACCGTCCGCATTCATCGTGATTGCCCCATTGACAGGATTGGTCAGGACACTATACGTGAGCGTATCTCCATCCACATCTGTTGCGGTGACTGCCGAGCTTAGCGTTGTATCCTCCGCGACAGTCTCTATGCTGTCTGCGGCAACAGGCGGGTCATTCACCGGTGTAACCGTTACAGTCACGGTCGACGTATCCGTTCCGCCGTTGCCGTCGCTGATCGTGACGATGAAGGAGTCGACTCCATTGAAGTTCGGTGCCGGCGTATACATATAGCTGCCGTCGGGCTGCACGACAGCCGTACCATTAGCTGCCTGAGTAGTAACCGTATAGGTGAGGATGTCGAAGTCTGGATCGACGGCTATAATCTGACCCATAGATGGCGTATCCTCAGGAGTCGTATCGGCTACGTCCCCTGCAACTGGCGGATCATTCACCGGGGTGACCGTCACCGCAACCGTCGCAATGTCCTCTCCCCCGTTCCCGTCGCTGACGAGCACAGAGAACGAATCGGAACCGAAGAAGTTGGTGTTCGGCGTGTACGTGTAGGAGCCATCCGCTGCTACCAGTGCCGTTCCATTCCCAGCGCTAGTAAGCAAGCTGTAGACTAACGCGTCTCCATCCACATCCGCAGCGGTTACGGCTCCGCTGACAGCCGTATCCTCTGCTGTGGTCACGGCAGCATCAGCAGCGACAGGCGGGTCGTTGACAGGAGTAACCGTCACCGTCACGGTAGACGTATCTGTCCCTCCGTTGCCGTCATCCACGAGCACAACGAAGGAGTCCACGCCATTGAAGTTAGGCGCAGGCGTATACGTGTAGCTGCCATCCGCTGCAACTACAGCGGTGCCATTCGAAGGAGGAGTCTGGAGACTATACGTGAGTAGATCTCCATCGATATCCGCAGCTGTCACTTGCCCCGTGCTCGGCTTATCCTCTGAAGTCGTATCCGACACGTCCTGAGCTGTCGGCGGGTCGTTGACTGGCGTGACGTTCACCGTTACAGAGGCTATAGCTTCTCCGCCATTGCCATCGCTGACGAGGACGGTGAAGGAGTCCGTGCCATGGAAGTTCGCATTCGGCGTATACGTGTACGTACCGTCTGCATTCATAACGACTGCTCCATTGGAAGGAGACGTCAGCACACTGTATGTCAGTGTATCTCCGTCCACATCCGTCGCTGTGACAGCTGAGCTGAGCGTCGTATCCTCTGCAATCGTCTCGCTGCTGTTAGCTGCGACAGGCGCATCATTAACCGGCGTGACTGTTACCGTCACGGTCGACGTATCCGTCCCCCCGTTGCCGTCATCCACGAGTACCACGAAGGAGTCCACGCCGTTGAAGTTAAGCGCAGGCGTATACGTGTAGCTGCCATCCGCGTCAACGACTGCCGTTCCATTGGCCGCTGGGGTCGTCACCGTATACGTCAGCGAATCGAAGTCTGGGTCGAAGGCAATAATCTGGCCAATCGAAGGCGTATCCTCCGCTGTCGTATCCGTCACATCGCCAGCTGTTGGAGGGTCATTCACTGGGGTTACCGCTACAGTGACCGAGGCAATATCCTCTCCGCCATTGCCATCGCTGACAAGTACGGTGAACGAGTCCGTTCCATAGAAGTCAGCGTTCGGAGTATACGTGTACGTCCCATCCCCATTCACTACAGCCGAACCATTGGACGGAGTTGTCAGCAGGGAGTAGGTTAACGTGTCGCCGTCCACATCGGTTGCGGTAACCGCACCGCTAATTGGCGTATCCTCCGGTGTGCTAATGCTGGCATCAGCGGCTGCTGGAGGATCATTGACCGGCGTGACGACTATGGTGACCGTCGCGGTATCGGTGCCTCCATTCCCGTCATCGACAGTGACGATGAAGGAATCTGTTCCATTGAAGTTGAGCGCAGGTGTGTACGAGTAGCTGCCGTCTGGGAATACCACTGCCGTTCCATTGGCAGGAGCTGTCGTCACCGTATACGTCAGAGTGTCGCCGTCCACATCAACAGCAATGATCTGCCCGGTTGATACGGTATCCTCTGCTGTCGTATCTGACACATCATCCGCAACAGGTGCATCGTTCACTGGTGTGACCGTCATCGTAATAAGGGCAACATCCGTCTGGCCGTCCGGGCTCGTCGTTGCGAGGATCGTGAACGTATCCGTCCCATTGAAGTCTGGATTCGGCGTATACGTGTAGTCTCCGTTAGACTGAACGACCGCAGTACCATTAGCTGGGGCGCTGTTCAAGGTGTAGATGATGGTGTTCAGAGGCGGAGGATTGCCAGGCAGATTGCCCGCGAAGGCCGTATCCTCAGCAATCGTATCGGCTGCATCATCGACTAGAGCAGGATTGCTTATAGGTGTGACAATAACGGTAATTGTCCCTGTATCCGTGCCGCCATTGCCGTCATTCACTGTCACAACGAACGAATCCGTTCCGGCGAATCCTGCATTAGGCGTATACGTGTACGTTCCAGCGGCAGTAATAACTGCCGTCCCACTCACAGGCTCGCTGCCTGCCTCAATCGTATAGACAAGGACATCCCCATCTGCATCGGCAGCCTGGTAGTTGCCAGTCACTGCCCTCTCTTGCCGTGTTCCGATTGTATAATCAGGCGCTACTGGCGCATCATTCACCGGTGTCACCGTCAGGAATACGGATCCCGTGTCTGTCCCTCCGTTACCATCGCTTACCGTGTAGGTGAAGGAGTCCGCCCCGTGGAAGTTGCCATTAGGCGTGTACGTATACGTCCCATCTCCATTCAGTACCAACACACCGTTCGACGGAGTCGTCAGGACACTATAAGTGAGGAGATCGCCATCCACATCTGTTGCCGTGACTGCTGCAGCAAGCGGAGTATCCTCCGGCGTAGATACATTGCTGTCTGGAGCAACGGGTGCATCGTTGACTGGCGTGACCGTAATGGTGACCGTAGAGGTATCTGTCCCTCCATTGCCGTCATCGACGGTGACAATGAAGCTGTCCGTACCATTGAAGCTCAGGTTAGGCGTATAGACGTACGATCCGTCTGCATTCACTGTGGCTGTCCCGTTAAGCGGAGCTGTCGTGAGCACATAGGTTAGTGCATCGCCATCTGAGTCCGTCGCGGTAATCTGTCCATTCGAAGGCACATCCTCGGCCGTCGTGTCGGTAGCATCCAGTGCAACGGGTGCATCGTTCACCGGCGTGACCGTCATCGTCACCGATGCGATATCCTGTCCTCCATTACCGTCGCTGACAAGCACGGTGAAGGAATCCGTACCGTGGAAGTCCACATTCGGCGTATACACATAAGTGCCGTCACCGTTCAGGGCCAGCACCCCATTCGAAGGTGACGTGAGGGTACTGAAGGTTAAGGTATCTCCATCCACATCCGTGGCAGTGACAGTCCCTGCGAAGGCTGTATCCTCTGGCGTAGTCTCGATGCTGTCCACGGCAACCGGTGCGTCATTGACCGGAGTGACCACAATCGTCACCGTAGATGTGTCGGTCCCTCCAACTCCATCGTCCACCGTCACCACGAAGCTGTCCGTGCCGTTGAAGTTCGCATTAGGCGTATACACATAGGAGCCATCAGCCGCTACAGCTGCCGTTCCGTTAGCTGCCGGAGTCGTTACCGTATACGTGAGTGAATCGCCGTCCGCATCGGTTGCAATAATCTGACCGTTCGATGGAACATCCTCGGCCGTTGTATCGGCAACATCGAGCGCCACAGGCGCATCATTCACGGAAGTCACCGTAATACTAACGCCAGCGATATCGGTTCCTCCGTTGCCGTCGCTTACCAGCACCGTGAAGGATTCATTACCATGGAAGTTCGCATTAGGCGTATATAGATACGTACCATCGGGATTCACGACAGCCGTACCATTCGTTGGTGCGGTAAGGAGCGTGAAGGTCAGAGTATCCCCATCCACGTCGGTTGCCGTAACGGCGCCATTCAGCGGTGTATCCTCAGGAGTTGACCCGCTGGCATCCACAGCAACGGGGATATCATTCACTGGGGTCACGGTGATGGATACCGTCGCCGTATCCGTACCGCCGTTGCCGTCACTGACGGTCACCACGAATGAATCTGTGCCGTTGAAGTTCAAGTTCGGCGTATAGACATAAGACCCGTCTCCAGCTATCGTCGCCGTTCCGTTAAGAGGAACTGTGGTGATCGTATAAGTGAGGATATCTCCATCCGCATCCACGGCTATGACCTGACCGCTCAGCGGCCGATCCTCTGGCGTAGTGCCCGCTGCATCATTAGCAGCCGGAGCATCATTGACCGGGGTGACGGTAATCATGACGCTGGCAATGTCAGAGCCGCCATTGCCGTCTGCTACAAGTACGGTGAAGGAATCCATGCCATAGAAGTCAAGGTTCGGCGTATACGAGTAGCTGCCGTCAGCATTAACGACAGCCGTACCGTTCGCAGGATTGGTGTTCAAGCTGTAGGTGAGAGAGTCTCCTTCTACATCCGTCGCAGTCAATGTCCCTGCCAACACGGTATCCTCCGGTGTAGTGACGCTGCTGTCTAGAGCAACGGGCGAATCATTCACCGGAGTGACCGTGATGGTCACGATAGCCGTGTCTGATCCTCCTGCTCCATCACTGACTGTCACGACGAAGCTGTCCGTCCCGTTGTAGTTCAAGCTCGGCGTATAGACGTAAGAGCCGTCTGCTGCTACGCTGGCCGTGCCGTTCGCAGGCGTTGTCGTTACGGCATAAGTGAGCGCATCACCATCGACATCCGTTGCTACAATCTGGCCGTTCGACGGGATGTCCTCCGCAGTGGTGTCTGTCACATCCTGGGCCACAGGGGCATCATTCACTGGCGTAACCGTAATGCTCACACCGGCAATATCTTCCCCGCCATTGCCGTCGCTGACTAGCACGGTGAAGGAATCTGCACCGTAGAAGTTCGTATTCGGCGTGTAGACATAGGTGCCATCTGCACTTACACTAACAATTCCGTGAGCAGGGGTCGTAAGCAGCGTGTAAGTTAGCACATCCCCATCCACATCCGTTGCCGTAACGGCTCCGTTCACCGGAGTGTCCTCAAGTGTTGACACGCTGCTATCGTTAGCGACGGGAGCATCATTCACCGGTGTGACGCTAATGGTTACCGTCGCCGTATCCGAGCCTCCATTCCCATCACTCACTGTGACGATGAACGTATCTACCCCGTTGAAGTCAGGTGCAGGGCTATACACATAAGAGCCGTCTGTATTAACGGTCGCCGTCCCATTATGGGGAGGTGTTGTCACCGTGTAAGTGAGGATGTCTCCGTCCTGATCCACTGCGACAATCTGACCATTGGAAGGGGTATCCTCCGGTGTTGTATCCGTTACGTCTCCTGCCACAGGCACATCATTAATTGAAGTGACCGTAATCGTTACACTGCCAATAGCCGTACCCCCGTTGCCGTCATCCACAAGCACCGTGAACGAATCGGTCCCGGCGAAGTCCAGGTCGGGCGTGTACGTATACGTCCCATCCCCATTCACGACGGCAGTACCATGTGTAGGTGCGGTTAGCAGGCTGTAGACGAGTGTGTCGCCATCCACATCCGTTGCTGCGACCGCCCCTGCAACAGCCGTGTCCTCCGGCGTCGTTGCGAAGGAATTCGGTGCGACAGGAGGATCGTTCACCGGAGTGACCGTGACGGTAACCGTGGAGACCGCACTGCCGCCATTCCCATCTGCAACCGTGACGGTGAATACATCAACGCCATTGAAGTCAGCAGCAGGCGCATAGATGTAGGAGCCGTCCAGGTTCACGATGACCGTACCGTTACTCGGTGGAGCCGTCACTGTATAAGTGAGGGAATCTCCATCCGGGTCGGAAGCGACAATCTGCCCATTCGACGCCGTATCCTCTGGTGTCGTATCTGCCACATCCGCCGTAACCGGGGCATCATTCACAGGCGTTACCGTAATCGTCACGGTAGACGATGCGGTTCCTCCGTTCCCGTCACTGACCAGCACATCGAATGAATCCACACCGGTGAAGTTCACGTTCGGTGTGTACACATACGTCCCGTCCGCGTTCACGACCGCGGTGCCATTGGCAGCCGGGGAGAGCAGGCTGAACGTCAGCACGTCGCCATCGACATCCGTTGCAATGACCGCACCCGATGCAGCCGTATCTTCAGCCACCGTCTGATTGACATCAGGGGCTGCAGGAGGATCGTTCACTGGCGTTACCGTAATCGTCACGACGGCGGTATCTGATAGTCCACCGGTATCACTGACCGTAACGACGAAGGAATCCACTCCGTTGAAGTTCAGGCTTGGCGTATATACATAGGACCCATCCGCAGCTACAGTCACCGCTCCATTCGCTGGCGGAGTGGATACCACGTACGTGAGCGCATCCCCATCCGAGTCGGTTGCAATGATCTGCCCTTGTGAAGGAGTGTCCTCCGCCGTAATATCGGTCACATCCGCTGCGACCGGAGGATCGTTCACCGGGGTAACCGTAATCGTCACACTGGCGATTGCCGTGCCGCCATTCCCATCATCCACCAGCACCGTGAAGGAATCCGGACCGAAGAAGTTCAGGCTTGGCGTGTACACATAGGTGCCATCCGCATTCATGACAACCGTACCATACGTAGGCGGGGTGAAAATCGTATAAACAAGCACATCCCCATCCACATCCGCAGCCGTAACCACTCCGCTTAGAGGCGTATCCTCCAGAGTCGTCTCGCTGAAGCTGCCTGCCACCGGGGCATCGTTAACCGGCGTAATAATAACCGTGACGTTAGCAACGTCGCTTCCTCCGTTGCCATCGCTAACGGTAACCGCAAACGTATCGGTGCCGTTATAGTTCAAATTCGGCGTATACACATAGGCGCCTGTTCCATCTATCGTTACTGAACCATTAAGCGGCTGTGATGTAATCGTATAAGTGAGCGAATCACCGTCGCTATCGGTGGCGACAATCTGACCGTTCAGCGGTGTGTCCTCGGCCGTCGTATCCGTTCGGTCATTGGCTACAGGAGCATCATTGACTGGCGTAACCGTAATGGTCACGCTGGCAATGGCTGTACCGCCTTGACCGTCGCTTACTTGAACTGTGAATGAATCCGTCCCGAAGAAATTCAGGCCAGGGGTATACACATAAGTGCCATTCGCATTCAGAGCGACTGTCCCATGCGTCGGCTGGGTCAACACCGTGAACGTAAGCGAGTCCCCGTCGACATCCGTTGCGAGGACGGCTCCGCTGATCGGCGTATCCTCCGGAGTTGTCTGGCTCACATCGGACGTGACCGGGAGATCATTCACGGGGGTGACCGTTATAGTGACAAGCGCGGTATCGCTCCCGCCTGCACCATCACTTACCGTGACCGTGAAGGTGTCCAGTCCGTTGTAGTTCAGACTCGGGGTATAGAGATAGGAACCGTCGGCATTGACAACAACCGTGCCATGGCTTGGAGGGGTGGTGAGCGTATAGGTTAGAGGGTCTCCATCCGTGTCTGACGCTATAATCTGGCCGCCCGCAGGCGTGTCTTCCGGAGTAGAAGCATTCACATCCTGTGCAACTGGCGAATCATTCACCGGGGTGACGGTAATTACAATCGTTGAGACAGCCGTGCCGCCCGCTCCATCGCTAACCGTTACAGAGAAGGAGTCGGTGCCGAAGAAGTTAGGTGCCGGAGTATAAGTGAAGGTTCCATTGGGATTCAATACGGTTGTACCCCGTGAAGGAGCAGAGGTTAGCGTGTAGGACAGTGAATATCCCTCTGGGTCAGAGCCGGTAACCGCTCCGCTGTAGACCGTATCCTCCGCAATGGTCGCAGAGATGTTGCTCGTAGATGGAGGGAAGTTGCCTGCTGCGACTATCGCAGTTCCCGAGGTTGCTGTTCCATTGAAGGTAGCCCCGCCCGATACACTCTGGAAGGTGTAGGAGACAGAAGCCTGGTCGCTGAACGATGGAGGGCTTGCCGGTCTTGAGGTTACAGTCGTCCGGTAGACAATCGTGTAAGTCTGTCCATTGGATATCGTTCCAAGCGCAATCCCACTGAATGGGTTAGCTGCTGGGCTTGGGGAGCCGTTAATCGTCACGCTGCCTGTGACGAATGAGGTCCCTGGTGTAGATGTGCTCTGAATGACGGCACTGTTCGCGGATGCAGTTCCGGTGTTTTTGAGAATAAGCGTGTAGGTGATCGTATCTCCTAAGAAGGCCGTCGCAGGGGAGGCACTCTTCGTGAGGGAGATGATTGGCGCGTTCACGTCCACCTGGAGCCCAAGCCCGTTAATGACATAGACGTCCCCAGTTGTAGTACCTCGGATGACCGCAGAGGTCTGATTGTTAATCAGCCTTGCCGACACGTCAACGTTCGTAATATCCCACCCTTGGCGTCCCCCGACGATATTCGTTCCCGGTGTGGCATTGGAAGTACCGAACGTACCGAGCGTGTTGAGAGCACCGGTGTCATCATTAATCTGTGAACAGAAGAAGTTGTTAACCGGATTGTTCGGACCAGATATCGCAGTAAGTGTCGCCGAAGTCGGACCGAACTGCATCTGATCCCCCGTAATCGTCGCATCCCCCTCCTGCGCGCTGACCATGAGCCTGCCCTTCAGTGTCCCGCTCGGAGGAGTCGCGAACCCGCTGACCGTAGCTGTACTAGTGGAGGTTGTGCTGTTGACGACCTCGTTGCCGACGAATACTGTCATGTTCCGTGATGGAAGCGATCCGTTCTGGTAGACGACCGCAAGCGTCCACCCCGCATGGTTCGCGGAGTTGTCTGTATCGCTCTGCGTGCCTGGAATGCCCGCAGCCGTATAGGTGCCCGCTCCTCCCGCTTGCACGAGAGCCGTTACATCGGCTGAACGAATGTAATAGCCTGTCGCTGTGATGGTGAAGCTGGTTGCAGCTGCGGGTGTGATGGAGGCGCTGGTGACAGGTGTAGCGAACGTAATATTATTGTTAATGGCGGTTGCGACCGTCTCACCTGTGACCACATAGCTGCCGCCCCAGATTAATTCAGCGTACAGCACCGTACTTCCCGCCGGCATCTGCAGCACAGCCGAAGAGCTATTGAGCAGATAGCTTGAAGTCGTACCCAGAGGATAGGTTCCGTCTCTAAGCGTCGTATTGGTCGTGATGAATGCCCCTATGGCATGCTGAATGCCGGGCTTGTTGACATTCGTCTCCTTGCTGAGCCCCATCGTATTGCCTGTGAACGTAATGGCTCCATTAGCCGTTGTCGTATACCTCGTTACGAATGGCATAACCGCGAATCCTCCTTGCACCAGCCTAAGTTGACAATCACTACCTATCATATGTCCCTGTGATAAGCGGAGTTCCAACAATTCCCTTATGGCCAGGCAGTTTGGGCTCAGGCTGATTCGCCTAAGCTGCAGGCAGCTGCGGAGGCACTACTCGCCTCTTTTGCTCGGACTAACGCCTCTCGGGCAGCTGCTGCGGGAGCACGTTCTGTCGTTCCGGTTAGGCAACTCCCTCTTAGCCAGCCATCTTGATTGGCCTGCCAGTCGGGGCTGGGCCATCATTCAGGTGCATTTTTGCACCTCGTTGGCCCGCTCGCCGGGGCTGGGCCATCATTCAGGTGCATTTTTGCACCTCGTTGGCCTGCCAGCCGGGGCTGGGCCATCATTCAGGTGCATTTTTGCACCTCGTTGGCCTGCCAGCCGGGGCTGGGCCATCATTCAGGTGCATTATTGCACCTCGTTCGCCCACTGGTCGGGGTCTTGGCCCGCTCGCCGGGGCTCCACCTTCACTTAGGTGCATTATTGCACCTAATCGACCTTCCACTTGCTCGTTATAGCTATAGCATCCTCCAAGCTCATCACCACTACTTCCGCCGCTCCCCGCTCCTTCAGCTCCACCTTACCCTCGGCAGCTTGCTTGCCGACGGTCACCCGCAGCGGGATGCCGATGAGGTCGGCATCCTTGAACTTAACGCCGACCCGCTCATCGCGGTCGTCGAGCAGCACCTCCACACCCGCGGCCAACAACTCAGCATAGAGCTGCTCGGCCACTTCCACCTGCTCCTCGTTCTTCCCATTCACCACGAGGATGTGTACCTGATAAGGAGCAATCGCCATTGGCCAGCGGATGCCGCCTTCATCATAATGCTGCTCCGCCACGGCCGACAGCACGCGCGAGACGCCGATGCCATAGCAGCCCATAATCATCGGCCGCTGCACTCCGCCGGCATCCAAGTACTTAGCTCCAAGCTTGTCGCTGTACTTCGTCCCGAGCTTGAACACATGCCCGACTTCAATGCCCTTATCCCATGCGAGCTCTCCTCCGCACCGAACGCAGCGATCGCCCTCCGCGACATTGCGTACATCTCCCACAATATTGGCTGTGAAGTCATGTCCATACACGACATCCTGCACATGATAGTCCACTTCATTCGCCCCCGCGATACAGCTGGCCATCGACGCAGCATCACGATCAATTACTATTCGAACGCCGCCGCTTAGACCGACCGGTCCCGCGAATCCGACTGGCGCACCTGTCGCTGCTTCCGTCATTCCTGCATCCGCCAGCTCCACATTCGCTGCCCCGAGCAGCCCTGCCAGCTTGATCTCATTCACCTCATGGTCCCCTCGAACAAGCACAGCAACTGCCGCTCCATCCACGTTGTAGATCAGCGTCTTGACGAAGCCGTCCGCGCCTACGCCCAGCAAGCTCACCAGCTCCCCAATGCTCTTAGCCCCAGGTGTATGCAATCTGCTCATCGCTGCCTCACTCTTCACGTTCCCCTCACTCGCCAAACTCCCCACTCTGCTCTTCATGCTTGCCTCAATCGGCGCACTCTCCGCCTTCTCCAGGTTCGCCGCATACTCGCAGCTCTTGCAGCTTACGATCGTATCCTCGCCAATGTCGGCCAGCGCCATGAATTCATGTGTGCCGCCTTCTCCGCCAATCGATCCTGCATCCGCTTCCACCGCCCGGAACCGCAGCCCGCACCTCTCGAAAATCCGCGAATAAGCCCCGTAAGCTCCCTCATAGGACTGAGCCAGCCCCTCCCAGCTCACATCGAAGGAATAGGCATCCTTCATGAGGAATTCGCGCCCGCGCAGCAAGCCATACCTTGGACGACGCTCATCGCGGAACTTCGTCTGAATCTGATACAGCGTCATCGGCAGCTTGCGATAGGAGGTCACCTCATCTCGAACGAGCGTCGTAATGACCTCCTCATGAGTCGGCCCGAGCACGAACTCCCTCTGATGGCGGTCCTTAAGCCGAATCAGCTCCGGTCCATATACCTCATACCGGCCGGATTCCTGCCACAGCTCCGCATTCTGCATAGCCGGCATGAGCAGCTCTTGCGCGCCCGTGCGGTCCATCTCCTCTCGAACGATTGCCTCCACCTTGCGCAGCACGCGCAGTCCGAGCGGCAGATACGTGTAGATTCCAGCAGCAAGCTGACGGATGAACCCTCCCCGCAGCAGCAATTGATGACTGATCGCCTCGGCATCCGACGGCGCTTCACGCAGCGTTGGTGCTAACATTGTTTTCTGACGCATACTGAACAACTCCCCTGTCTATTCCCCATTGTCAATTAAAAACACAAAAAAACGCATCCGTCAGGGACGAATGCGTCGTGGTACCACCCTAATTAGACGAAGCCGCACGCAGCACTGGCTGCGCATCAACCTCATCTCTCAAGCGGATAACGGCTTAACCCGGTTCAAGCTTGCAAGGCAGGAATCGTACGCCAGGGCCGGGAGACCTTGCAGCCGGGGGTCCCCTCTCTAGACAGCTGATGCGCACGAGCTCCTTGGTCAACGCTCGATATGCTATAATTGTAGACCAAATTACCGCATTTCAAGCGGATGGTCAAGGTTTATTTTTTGCAGACAACAACCGCTCTTAAGCCATCCACACTTCCCGGAAGTCAATCCAGCCGAGCGAATTCACGCCAACACCCTTAATGGAAGGATGATAGAACGTGTCAACCTTCTTGTGCACGAGGAAGATGACATGGGTCTCCTCCCGAAGCTTGCTCTCGATGTCGCGCAGATGCTTCCACCGCTCTTCGTTACTCTTGCTTCCCAGCACCTCGTCAATCTTCCCCCTCACCCAGCCAAGCAATTCCGGACTTAGCAGCTCCTTCAGGAAGTTGCCTGTCTGCTCATACGTCTCAATCATACAGACCTCATCCTCGGCGAATACGACGCAATACAGCAGAGCATCCACACTTCCGAGCACTTCCGGCTGACGAATCGATTCCCATGTCTTCGCTACCACTTCAATGGCAACTCCGTAGGAGGCCAGCTCCCCCTGCAGCCATCTGGCATCATGCTCGTGCAGCCCGTAGGTGCCTATTCGAATCGTCTCCCCTGCATAGCCCGCCTCCTTAAGCAGTACCGCGGCCGCTTCAGGCTGAGGATGAATCCGTTGCTCCAGCAGCTCTAACCCCACAGGTTGAAAACCCCGCGCAGGATACTTCCGATCCTCCCCCAGCATCTCAATCAACCGGGTCCGATCGACCAGCAGATCGAACGCCTTGCGTAAAGCAGCCGATTGCTGCGGTCCTTGCTTCCCCATATTCCAAGTAAGCAGACTGCAGCCATTGCACAAGTCTTCCTTGACCTGCCAATCCTGAACCGGCTCACTCTCGCTCGGATCATGATCATACAGCAGCTGCTGCCAGCTCTTGGAGTAGAAGGATGTATCTGCGGGCATCGTCACAATGACCACGCCATCCAGATGGGCTCTGCCCTGATAATAGGTGGAATTCGCTTCAAGGGTGAAGCGGTCTTCCGTCCATTCTGCCAGCCGGAACGGCCCAGTCCCCACTGGATGCTTCCAGAACTCTGGGTCGCCCTCCACAAGATCATGCGGGACGATTACCATACCTGGCGCGCATAGGAACCGGGGCAGCAGCCAGTTGGAGCGATTCAAGGTCAGCTTCACCGTCCGTCGACCGATCGCCTCTGCATGATCCAGCGTCCGAACGAACCAGCTGGATGCCTTACTCGCGCGCAGGCGCTCCAGAGAGTAGACGACATCCTCAGCCACAAGCTCTCGGCCGTGGTGGAACAAGATACCCTTCCGAAGATGGAAGGTCCACACCTTGCCGTCCTCCTCCTGTTCCCAAGCGTGAGCGAGACCAGATACCACTTCCTGCTTCACCTGGTCATATTGGACTAAGCCGTCGAACAGCTGCTTGACAAGGTGCGCGCTGAACGCATAATACAGCTCGCCTGGGTCAAGTGTAAGGATCGGGCGGTACACGGGAAGACGAAGCATATCAGACTGGCTGTCATGATGAAGCACCGAACGGTAGCCGAAGTGTCCGTTCAGCCACTCCACGAACCGCGTTCGTGACGACGTCCCTTCGCCGTACGCCTGCAGCAGCTCGAAGGCGTTCTTGTACTCACCCTTCGTAGCGAGCTGTTCGGACAGTTCGAGCAGCAGCTTCTCCCGATCCATTAAGAAGGTGAGCTGCGACCGATTGCCTCTGCCTCTGCCAGCTTGCCAGTGTATAAGTCCTTCCTCTTCCAGCCTTCGAATAATAAGCTTCACATTGCGCTGCGTACAATGCAGCACCGAGGATAATTCGTCAAGCGACACCTCAGCCGCGATGCCTGGCTCTTCAGCTCTTGCGAACCTCGTATGTAGCTCCAAGTATCGTTCATAGGATTGCATCTATGTGTACCTCCTCCTGCTGCCCGATTGTAAAAAAGGGGAACTCTTTACTGGAGATTATACTCTTTTTATCCCCTATTCACGACTGCATAATGAAGATAAGAAATGAGCCGCAACCAAGGCGGCCAAGGAGGATGAAGAGATGGTTATGAATGATTACATTGCAGAAAAGCTGCATCAGTACCGTCAATATGAACAAGTGGAACGCGAGCGCCGAGGGGAATATATCGTTCACGATTGCGCGGGACGCCGCCGCTTCCTGGGTCTATTCGGTCCTAAGGTGTGCGACCCCAAGGTCGTCCTCTACCCCTGTCTCGACTGCAAGGAGAGCACGCTCGCATGATGAGCATGTGCAGGAAGCCCACTTATAAGCACCACCAACGAAGCAGCGCACCCCTCATGAGGATGCGCTGCTTATTTATTTTTTAGCCAGAGCGTCGCAACTATCTACATCTTGATGCGTTACATAGATTGGAAGCACATCCAAAGCTAGTAATCTACTACCAGGAGAGGATCTTGTACATGAAGGAGTCTATTACCGCTATTGTATGTTCCATGATTATAGGAGGCAGTCTGTTCGGCGGGCTGTACTTCGTAGGCCAGGCACTTTATTGACAATATGTTGAAGTTCAATACAAGTCTCAGAACCCTCCAGTAAGTTAAATATACGGCTGAATGATATAGGAGGAACGTTCATATATGAGAAAAAAATTTATTGACCTGATTCCATTTTACGTATTTTTCATTGTTTATTTGATCAGTTCCCTGTGGCTCTCCGATCAGTTCATCGCGCTAGGCTTAAGCAAAAAGGACACTACTTTATTACAAATAGTCGTAATTGTCACTTTCTTAATTGGCTATCTCACTGCAGAGCTTCGAGTTCACTTGAGATCTAAATAACAAGTGACCAAAAGGAGAAAAAGAGGGGTATCGACCGTACCGTCGTACCTTAGGAAAGGACAAATACAAAAGCAACTATTCCGTCCCAATCGCGTTATACTACTTATACAAGAATCTGGAAGTTGAGGGAGGAGTTACGATTGAGCCGTCAGGAAGATATGCATGAGACGCAGCCGTCGGAGCAGGTGGTACACGGAATTAATGACCATTATGTTGATGAGCAGTTGAGAGCGATGCAGAATATTGAGGGTGGCGGACCGCCTAGGCGGGTAATATGGGAGCAGCTGCCTAAGCCGCTGCGGGTGTTCGGGTACTGCTTCATCGGGTTCATGCTGCTGATGACCGCCCTCCTCCTCCTCTCCTCGTTCCTCCAATAATAATAGCAACGCATGAAGAAGCCATCCCTTGTACGAGCGTTCCGCTCCTGGGGATGGCTTCTTCTCCACCTAATAACCTGCTACTCGAGATTAGCATGACGCTCCAGCATCGCCTCGGTCGTCATCGCCAGCTTATCCATTAACTGCAGCACGACCGCATCGTAGAACACAAGCAGCGTCTGCTCATACAGCGTGCCCATCGGCTGAATCGTCCGGTAGCTGCCCTCTCCCTGCTCCTTGGAAGCACCAGGAAGAGTGACAACTACGCTCGCTAGCTTGCCAATCGTGGACTGAGGAGCGGTCGTTACCGCAGCGACAGCGGTGCCGAGCTTGGCAGCCTTCTCCGCAATGGAGATAAGCCCCTTCGTCTCGCCCGAGCCGGACCCGATCAAGAGCAAGTCCTCTGGACCGGCGCTTGGCGTGACGGTATCTCCTACAATATGGCTGTCGAGCCCCAGCTGCATGAGCCGCATCGCGAACGCCTTGGCGACGAGACCTGATCGTCCAGCCCCCGCTACGAAAATCCGCCCAGCACCCGCAATGCGCTCAGCCAGCTCCTCCAGCTCAGCTGCCGATATGCCAGCGGCTGTACGAGACAGCTCCTGCGCCACTTGCTCCGCATACGATAGCGTTCCTGTTTTATTCATCGGCGGCTTGTCCTTAAGCGCCCTTGATCAGCTTCTGCATCTGGGCAGCGACGGCTTGCTTGTCGTCTTGACCCGTAATTCCGCCGCCTACGATGACGAGGTCAGGCTGAGCCTTGATGACCTCTGGCAGCGTGCTTAGCTTGATGCCGCCGGCTACAGCTGTCTTGGCATTCTTCACAACGCGCTTAATCGTCTGCAGCTCTTCGAAGGAGTTGCGGCCCTCGGCCTGTAGGTCATAGCCTGTGTGTACGCAGATATAATCCACGCCCAGCGCATCGATCTGTGCCGCGCGAGTCTCAATGTCCTTCACGTTAATCATGTCAACGAGGATGCGCTTGCCCTGCTTGCGAGCTTCCTCCACCGCACCCTTAATTGTGGAATCGTCCGTCGCGCCAAGCACCGTAATGATATCAGCACCCGCTTCGGATGCCTTCATGATTTCGTAGCCTCCGGCGTCCATGATTTTCAGATCGGCTAGTACTTGAAGGTTGGGGAACGCTTCCTTAATTGCTCTTACCGCGTGCAGCCCCTCATTGATGACGACAGGTGTGCCGATCTCCACGATATCGATGTAAGCTTCTACTTCCTTCACTACTTGCTTCGCGCCCTTAATGTCTACTAGATCCAGTGCCAGTTGCAATTCCATTATTATAATTCCTCCTAAGTTAGAATGAGTGGTTGAGATAAGTGCAAGCTCCTCTTGCACTGGGGTTAGTATAGCGCTGGATGGCGGATGTGGGTAGTACGCACTTTGATCTTACCTAGTGTCTCAAAGTATACTGTCAGCTATAATAGGGGGTAGAGGTGATGGGAATGGAAGAACAGAATGTGAGGACGTTCAATTGCGAGAAGGAGCTGACGCTCTCGGTCATCGGGGGCAAGTGGAAGATGCTTATCCTGTGGCATCTCGGCAAGAGCGGTACGAAGCGGTTCGGCGAGCTGAAGTCGCTCATTCCGGACATTACACAGCGAATGCTGGTCAGCCAGCTTCGTGAGCTGGAGGAGGATCTCATCGTGCATCGCGAGGTGTACCCTGTCGTTCCGCCGAAGGTGGAGTACTCGCTGACCGAGCTCGGAGAGAGCCTCATGCCAATCCTCGACTCCATGTACGCTTGGGGCAAGAACTATATGAACACCGTAGCTATCGACCGGGTGGAGATTAAGCTGGCTTCGCTGGACTAAGGCCTCTAGGTGTGAAAAAGCCGCTGCTCGAAGGTTCTCGAACAGCGGCTTTGTATTTTTTTCACTCGAAGATATCCTCGTGGTTAAGCTCTATGCCTTGGAGAACTTGAGATGATGGTATCAGGCTATACTTGCCATCTTGCAAGGAATACAGCTTAATCTCCTCTAGGTATGGGGTGACGATCCAGTATTCTTGCACGCCATAACGCTCATATATCGCGTACTTCTCAACGAGATCACGCTCCGCATTCTTCTTGCCAGGCGATACAATCTCGACCACGAGATCGGGCGGACCATAGATGCCTCTAGCTTGCACAATATCCAGACGGTCTCTATGAACGATGGATAGATCCCCTAACCGATAGTCTCGGCAGGTCACATCTCCATGAAGGTAGAGAGCCGTATTGTTTGCATATATTTTGCCTATATTATTGGCCTTCACGAACGAATGCAACAATGCATTAAGATTAGATAGAATATACTCATGATCTGTTCCGCTAGGTGTCATCAACTGCTTCTCACCATCCCACAGCTCGAATCGCTCATCGGTCTCCAATTCGTATAACATGAATATCACCTCACTTGCCATTATATCACAAGAACCGCCTCGGTAACCTCTCGATTGGCTCCAACTATCCATTCCTGCTGTGCAACATTTACTCTACATCCTCCCATTGTTCGAATGCAGCGGCTTGCCCGCAGTACGCTCCCTGCTCGTCCGTCAAGTTCCAGACAACAGCGTCCATAATTCGGAACCTGCGTCCGCTGGCCGAGATGCGGATGCCGGTGTACCCTTCCACATATCCCTGCTCCGCTACCTGCTGCATGAACCTGTCCCGTTCCTCCTGAATCATAGGTTCAGCTGTCTGCCGGGAAGGCATACGTGTGAACTCGCTCCAACCCATCTCCCACAACGCAAGCGCAGCTTGATTGCCATAATTGAGGATGGGGTCCGCTTCCGTTCCGTGCGACAGCACAATGATAGCGGATTGGTCAAGCTGCTGCGACAAGGAGAGATGCTCTCCTTGTTCGTCCAGCAGCCTTCTCCCTAGCAGCTTGTTGTAGCTCTCGCAGATTAGCCGTACTTGCCTGTCCAACTCAGAGGTCACTTCCATCACCCTTAGCTACGTTTTTCTGCTAGTCTAACGTAATAGAGAGGCGTTAGCCAGTTTGTTTTTTTCATTTTTTTCACAGTTGTGGAACCTCACGGGCTGCTCATGTGTCAGTATAAGTATAGAGGTGATTGAGGTTGGCAGACGATTACATCAAGCACTTGAGGCAGCTCGATTCGCTATCGCTGGATAGGTTGATGAGCTATTATGGGCAAGACGTGTGGAACTACGCCTATATGATTACGAAGCGCAGGGAGCTGTCAGATGACATTGCTCAGGATGTGTTCCTGCAGGCATATCGTCATGCGGCTTCCTTCCGAGGGGAATCGTCGGCTAAGACATGGCTGCTCAGGATTACGAGGAATATCAGCTACAACTACTTAAGGTCGGCTGTGTGGAGAAGAATGATACTAACAACCACCTTCCAGTCCAAGGATAGCGGTCCCTCCGCGGAGCAGCTCTACCTGGAGCAAGAAGCGGCTAACGAAGTGTGGGCGGCTGTATTCAAGCTTCCTGTGAAGTTCAGAGAGGTAATGCTGCTCTACGCGAGGCACCAGCTGGAAGTGAAGGAGATTGCGGCCATTCTCGGCCTGTCCGTAGGAACGGTGAAGTCGAGATTGTGGCGAGCGAGAGCGAGAATAAGTGCTCAATTAGCGAAGGAGGCGACCTTGCATGGCCAATGAACGAGCTCCCTGGGAGCCATCTCTACGCACCGATCCGCTCAAGCAGCGGCACTTCTCGGATAGGCTGGCCGACCAGATTCGTAGGCGTGCTGCACAGTTAGATCAGGAGCTTCAGTTGGGTCGCCACAGGCGAATGAGACGATGGCCGCTTGTCGCGGCGAGTCTGACCGTTCTAATCCTTGCCTTGGCTGGGCCTTGGCTCATCAGCGAGCTTGACCATCCATCATCGCAAGAGGACAGCTCGGCTAGGCAAGCGGTTGAGGTTGTTTTTCACCCTGGATTGAAGGCAGAATTGACAGCGATGAAGCCAGCAGTGGCCGAAGCGGCTAAGATCCTGGAGAAGACCGTCCCTGTGAAGCTGACCGCTGTTCAGCGGCCGCTGAACTTGAGACTGTATGCCGAGCTGGAGAAGAAGAATGTTATTCATGCGTACCTGCAAGACGGTAAGCTGCTCTATCCTATTGGAGTGGTAGGCAGTGAGGGGATTGATAAGGTAGATGTGCAGAGCTCTGATTGGACGGGAGATGGTGAAGTTCAAGTAACAGGATCGCTTGCCTCTGAGCCGAACCATATACATCTAGTGAAGTACAATGCGCAGACATATCGCTATGAGCTGTTCGACTTCCAGGACCATCAGGTAGCACAGATTGATCTGGATGGAGATGGACGGGAGGAATTAGTCGGGAATCTTGTAGATTCCGTGCCTCCGTATGTGGAGCTGCATCGTTGGAATGCTGAGCGGGATTATTTCGAGTATGCCGTATTGGATGAGAGTGCTGCACTTTTATACGGTGTCGACCGAGAGACTAGTGTGACTCGGAGCTATCTTTTCCAAGAAGGAGGTCAGTGGATCATTGAGTTCGGAGCTGGAGAGCTAATCCGCTACATGACTTACAAGGAAGGTCGGCTAACAGATATGAAGCTGAAGGATCAGAAGAGCCGACTGTTGGAGATTCAGAGTAAGAAGCAGCACATGCACTAACTAGAGAGGGACTTGTCAGATGGAGTCCATCTCTAACTAGTATGATATAATAGGGGCTCATTTAAGGAGGCGACTATGATAAGTTTACTGAGAATATCTTATATTTTGATAGCTTTAAGTGTTCTTTTTATTGTTGTGAATAGTAATATATCTATACTTCTACTTATCGTAAGCACTGTCACCAGCACAATCTCTGTAAGGAGATTGCATAAGAGCAAGCCGGCCATCGTGTCCTTGGTGCTGTCGTTGTTCTTAATAGCATTCATAATGTTGTTCTCATTATATGCGCTGTTAACCTTCACAACTCTTGAATAACTGTGCGTTCAGAATCGCTCAACCATTCACCCGCAGGACATCCTTCCCTCGCATCCGTCTCGACCTCCCGCTGCGCTTGCTTCTGCCCCTTCCCCTTGCTGTTCAACTATAGTATATAGCATTCGGTTGGGTGGGAGGACAGTCATTAGGAGGGAGACAGGGCCGCCATATCGACTATAATAATAGGAGTATCTGACATCAAGTTGGGAGAAATCATCTTATGCTGCTTATCATTATTCATGGACTCATACTTGGCTTCGGCCTCATCCTGCCGCTAGGGGTACAGAATGTGTTCGTATTCAACACAGGCGCCACTCAGCCCTCCTACCGGAGAGCGCTCCCGGTCATATTGACCGCTTCACTCTGCGATACCGTCCTCATATTATTCGCCGTAATGGGGCTGTCCCTCGTTGTGCTGAACTTCACATGGCTGCAATCTATTCTCTATGGAGCTGGCTGCTTGTTCCTGCTGTACATGGGGTGGGTGCTATGGAAGAGTAAGCCGAGCACTGGAGAAGAGAGCCATTCTGCTGATCCTCGCAGGCAAGTGCTGTTCACCGCATCCATCTCTCTGCTTAATCCGCATGCCATACTGGATACAGTGGGGGTAATCGGCACCAATTCGCTAAGCTACGACGGCTCTGAGAAGTGGATCTACACACTCACCCTTGTATTCGTCTCTTGGGTATGGTTCTTCGGCCTTGCCTTCGCAGGACGTCAAGTCGGTAAGCGCTATGCCGCCGGCATCTTCCTCGCGAGAATGAACAAGGTGTCTGCCTGCATCATCTGGGGAGTTGCTCTCTATATGGGCAGTCACTTCCTGTGAATGACAGGCCGCGCTGCGGGAGGCTAGCACGTATTCGAGCCTCCTCCGGACACTGCAGCATCCAATCGACATAACATGCTAAGCACTTAACGAGGACAATCCGCGTTAAACCCTCCTCCGGCCTCCACTCCAACTGGCTTAACACGGATAATCCGCGTTACAGTGATACGCCTCTCAGTCCGCTCCATCTTCCGCACATAAAAACAGGCGGCCTCCATATTAGAGACCGCCTGTTCACTCATCTCAGTCCACCTTGGTATCTATCCGCGCACTGGTGCCATTCCACCTACTCTACTCGAAGCTTATCGTCTGCACGTTCACGTCCAGCTGCTTCCAGTCCGGTACCGCAACGAGCAAATCATGCTTCGTCGCAAGGTTTACTCCGGAGATTCCCTTATTCAGCGGCTGGTTCGTCAGCTTATCAACGGTGAACGCCTTCACCTCGATACTCTTCGCTCCGCTGCGGTTGCCCACTCGAACGAGAGACAGCTCTGGAGATATCGTAATATCTACATCCGCCGCAGGACCTCCGCCGATTCCGGCAATTGCTATGGCCCGCACCTCATCATCGACTTGACGAGCCAGCGTCATTGTCACATTTTTATCCGCGCCTGGTGTGAAGCGAAGCTGGGTATAATCGGCATTCGTCGTTAACACGTCCTGTTGCCCTGCTGCAGTAGATACTCCCTCAATAACGATAGAGAGCCCGTTAGGCAGGATGGAATTATACGTATACGTTCCGCTTCCGGTACCGACGATCTTGCGGGTTAGCGCTTCATTCTCCGGCAGCAGATAGGCTCCCTTCATCAAGTAGCACGGCAGACTGCCCGGGATCTCCGACTTAATCTGGCTGCCGAAGCGGCCTGTGCTCCGTCCTTCCTCATCTGTAATCTGCAGGTCCGCTGGCGACAGCAGGAAGTCAATGACGAACCTTGTTAGACCCAGATGGCCGCTGAACGGCAGGTCATGATCCGCGAGCAGATATTGGCCGTTCGTCATCATGCCGAGCGTAATGCCATCTTGGCTGCGGAAGGTCGGTGTCGCCGAGTTCGAGAAGAACTCGTATTGAATAACTCCACCCACACGGGTGAAGCGAAGCTTGCAATCCGCTGAGCTCGGGTTATTGCAATCCCATACGAACATCTCGACGCCATTGAGATCCGTAATCGTGCTCGTGCCGTCCGGTGTGAGCTGCGGCCCCGGATGACCAGGAGGATAGACGAACCGATAAGGCATAACGCAGTGGGAGGACCCTAGCTTGTCTACATATCCACTGTCCCACACAGCCCCTGACGGGATGAAGAACAGCAGAGGTGCATTGTTCCGATCGACCCCTCGCAGGAAGGTAGCTTCAATCTCACGGTAGGTCTTCTCCACGCGCAGAACGCCTTCACGTCCTTGATCATGGAAGTGAATCAACGTCTCGCGGCTGAGCAGCTTGCCATGAATGGCCGTGAATTGCTTGTGAAGTGCGGCCTTCGTCAACGTGTGCGTATCATTACGGCCTTGCCACAGGTTATCCGCGACGAGACTGGCCATTGACGTACAGAATCCGGTAGCAAGCCCGCCGTTGTCCTCACCCTTCAGGAAGTGCTCGTAGAAGAAGTAATATGCGGATGTGAGCACAGGATGTCCGAAGACAGGGTCGAGCAGTTCATGCCAGATCTCAGCTGCACCGAAGGTATCTTGGTAGGTTCCCCAGCTTGGGATGCCGTCGCTGAAGTTCTCGAAAGGAAGATCATGCGTGCCGAACTTGAAGGGAATCTCCAACACACTTGCTGTGCTAACCGTTCGCATGTTGCTCACTAGACCGTCCGGATTGCGCACCTGCAGGTTCGCGAATCCCCCGCTGCTTCCTCCCCCTCCTGTTCCAGGCACCGAGAAGGACAGGCGATTACGGTTCTCTACCGCCGCAGGGTTCGCTGCCCCATTAATTAAGACGGATGCTCCAGGGAGGAAGGCCTTGCCTGTCAGTACAACAGAGGCTCCCGGCACGATAGCCGCAGTGAAGGCGTCAAGCTGCGGCTTCACACGGACCGTCAACCGGTTGCTCTCCGTTCCATCATCTCGGCGGACATAGACCGTCTTGTCTCCCCCATCGCTGTCTGCAGGAATGGAGATCGATAAGCTCTCATCCGCATTCGCAGCAGGTACCAGCACCGCTCCGCCGAACACGACACGATCACTTGAGGTGAATTGACTGCCGCGGAGTGTAATCTTATCGCCAGGCGCACCTTGAGCAGGCGTAATCTCCGACAGCCAGGGACGTGTCAGTAAGGCTTCCCAAGCATCCTCGGAAAATTCATAGAACTGAATGCTTCCGTCGATGCCCTCGTAAGCACCATCATTGCCTTGCCGTCCCGGCTGGCCTTGGGCGCCCGCGCGGCCGTCGCGCGCATCCTTGCAGGTCTCTCCAACTCCACTTCTTCCGCCGTTTCCTCCGAAGCCTCCGGCGCCGCCGTCTCCTCCGCGGCCACGAGTGCCTCCTTGGTTTTTCAACTTGAAGGCACGGCTCGTTACGGTCGACTCCAGCGTCCCGTCAAGGACTCCGATCGTAATGTTGCCACTTGTCCCTCCGTTGCCGCCTCTGCCGCCGCGACCGCCGTCTCCTCCGTCTCCACCCTCTCCTCCGTCTCCAGGGTCTGCGCTGCAATGCCAGCCGAAGAACCAGATCCGCTCGCCGGTATGACCATTCGCTCCGTCACCGCCGCGTCCGCCTCGCTGGCCTCTGCCGCCCTTACGTCCTTCTTCCCCGTTGAGATCAATATTCGGCACGGCGCTCATATCTCTGACCCACAGCTCCAAGTTCGGCGCAGTGGCTCCCTTAGATCCATCAATGCCCGGCTCGCCGCCGCGTCCGTCCTCCCCATTCAATCCATCGCGTGAATCCGGCTTCGTATGCACACCAGACCACCCTCGGCCATTCAGATCCGGATTGTCTGGACGAGCAGGAGTAGTCCCGCCTGGACGCCGCCAAGTAATCTTCGCATTGTCACCGCAGATGACCTTCTCAGCAATGATGTAGAAGGTCGTTACATTCGGTTCAATGACAAGCTCCGTATTCGTCAAGTCAAGGGTATTAGCAATGAGTACTGCGCTATGAATAGGAATAGACTTCAAGGTGTACAGATGAACTCCTTCACCTGCTGTGCCAGGCCAGTGGCGAGGGATATTGGCTTCCAGCTTGCCGAATATGCCTCCGTCATTCAGAGATATTCCTCCGCGGACACCAGCACTTGGCGACGTGAACAGACTAGCTACGTTCGGCCTTACCTCTCGGCGCAGGGGAGCGGATGATGAGATGGAGCTTAAGTTAATCTGAGGTCTGGATACAGGCCGATTAACCCCAATCTCAGGTCTGCGCGGTGTTGCCGTCGTGGATGCAGTGACGGTCTGGAACTTCTTCAGCGTCACGGTGCTGTTCCGGTTGACCAGATATTGGGCGAGCTTCTCACGCTTCACTCCTGCGTTCACAGAGGTTGCCAGCTCCTTGGCAATAAGTCCCCAGTTAATTCCCGGGGATGCGCTGCGGCGAGGTGCAACAATAATCTTCCCTGGGGTAATCACCGTCTTGTTCACAATCTTCAGCGTGTCCAGATCAGACAGCTTGTCTACTCCTGCTGCATTCATAATGTCCTTAATTGGCTGAAGTCTGGCACGGCTGGCATCCGGAATGAGATTCACCTTCACATTCTGAATGCCGGTTGCCACCTTCACAGATTGAGCGATTCTAATCTCATCCTGCTGCTTCTTCAGGATCGATTGGCTGTTCACGGCACCACTCTGAATCTGAAGCTGGGAGATTCGTCCCTGGAAGGGGAATCGCTTGCCGTCAATCCAGGCTCCTATCTTCAGCCCCAGGTTGCCAGTATTCACAATAGGGCCAGCAACAATCTTCGTGCTGACGGCTTGGCCGTCCAGCTCCAAGGTAGACTGGCCAGACCCCTCGCGCACCCAGCGAATGTGCACGAGCTGGTTCGCCTTAACAAGAGTACTTCCGCTGTCTATTCCCACCCAGCCCGCTGCCGTATGCACGGACCCAACCACTCGGCCGTCCTTCTCAATGAACAGCGCTAGGGAAGGAGTCTGTCCCTCCACAATATTCTGGCGGTCGGTCCCCACACTGCTAGGCTGTACCGCAGCTTCAATCGTGAACGCCTGCAGCTGCTGCAGCTCCTTATTATTCTCCAGTTCGATGAAGCCTCTCTCCAGCTGGAACCCCGTCTCTCTCTCCAGCAGCTTCGTTCCTACCGATTGAACAATTGAGATTCCTTGCACCGAGCCATCATAGGCACCTTGGGCATCACTCTTAAGCAGGAAGACGGTCTTGCCGTTATTCATGAATTTCCCTCCAATAAGAATTGGTATTGCTGCCGTTCACTTAACCATCGCAGCATCCATTCAATTCGCCTCGGAGAGCTGATTCACCTTCCAAGTATGGATTCCGTTAACATAAATAAGTAAATATTACCATAATTATAAACAAAGCCTTAGTCCGTGATGCCTACCCCACGTCAAGCTGTGATTACAGACTCATGATTGACACCTGCATATGCCGAGGAATGTTGTCGTCCAGTGTCACTGCTATGGGTACTCCGGCCAAGGCTAGTTGGGAGCATTAGCGCCACATTCTTGGCGCTGCAGCCTACCCAGCTGGTTCGCCCTGCACATTAGCGCCAGCTTGTGGCGCTGCAGCCTCCACAGCTGGCTCGCCCTGGTCCCCGCTCAGAATATGAAAAAGCCCCAAGTCAGCGACTTGAGGCTCCTCCTTATATTGCTTACGTCCTTATCTGTCGATTAAAATGTATTCGACACCGTTAGTTGATCTAACGGAAGTCTGCCGCTGCCGCGTGCAGGCTTAGCCGCTGTTCCTACCGTAATCAGCATGACCGGTACATAACGCTCAGGCACATTGAACTCTTGAACGAAGCGCGCGCTGTCGAAGCCGCCCATCGGGCAAGTGTCGTAGCCAAGCGCCTTAGCTGCCAGCATAATGTTCATGGAAGCCAGGGAGCCGTTGCGGATCGCTTCGTCACGAGCGACTTGCGGGTACTGGTAAGCACCTTCGATCTGGGAAGCCAGCGCATCCTTCACTTCTTGCTTCAGGAAGCCGCCTGCAACTGCAGGTCCGAACACCGCTTCTACGTTGCGGTTCGCCTCCAGGTCGCCTAGTACGGCAATCGTTACAGAGCTCTCAGCGATCTGCTTCTGACCGTAAGCGATCGGAAGAAGCTTATCTTTATAGGCTTGATCCTCAATGACGAGGAATTTCCAATGCTGCAGATTCCATGAAGAAGGTGCATCTGCGCCTGCTTGAAGAATTTGCTCCAGGTGTTCCTTCGGCAAGGTCAGACCCGGTTGATATTCCTTGACAGCATGACGTTCTGCAATGACGTTGAACACATCAGATTGCTTCACTTCTAGACTCATCTTTGAATCCCTCCACTTTTCTCATATAAGTACCTGACACTTATGTTCAGTCTCAATTACGATTATATAGCATATAACTATTCGTAGTAAAATGTCAGCTATAATCTCAACCCATTCACCTAGCGAATCGATTCGACGGTCTCTTCAGACCGAGGTGATGACGCAATGTAGCTCCCTCATATTGCATGCGGACAAGCCCGCGTTGCTGAAGCTCTGGAATAACCAAGTCAACGAACTCCTCTAAGCCGCCTGGCAGGTACGGAGGCATAATATTGAAGCCATCAGCTCCTCCCTCGCGGTACCACTCTTCCAGTTGATCAGCAATCTGAGCAGGAGTCCCCATAATCTGGCGATGCCCCCGGCCTCCTGCCACCCGCTCGTATAACCCGCGTATCGTTAAGCTCTCCCGCTCAGCGAGCTCCTTCAGCAGCTGGAATCGGCTCTTCGTGCCATTAACCTCTGCTAAGTCCGGAAGTTCAGGAAGCGGACCGTCGACCGGGTAGGGAGACAAGTCGAAGCTGATGAGGAAGGAGAGCAGCGCCACTCCCGCTTCGGGCTGAATAAGCTTCTTGAGCTGCTCTGCCTTCTCCTCAGCCTCCTGCTCCGTTCTTCCTATAATCGGGAATACGCCGGGCATAATCGCCAGCTCATCTGGAGATCTGCCATACTCCGCCACTAATCCCTTCACTTCTTGGTAGAAGGCTTGTGCTTGCTGGAGGGTCTGCCAAGCTGTGAAGATAACCTCCGCCGTCTCTGCGGCCAGCCTCTTGCCAGCCTCGGAGGAGCCAGCTTGAATAATAACAGGATGCCCTTGAGGGGGCCGAGATACATTCAGAGGTCCTCTCACTTGATAATGCTTCGTATCATGCCTCAGCTCATGAACCTTCGCCGAGTCCGCATAAATTCCGGTAGCAGCATCAGCAAGGACCGCGCCATCCTCCCAGCTGTCCCATAATCCCTTCACGACTTCGACAAAATCCCGGCACCGTTCATATCTTAAGCCATGCTGGAGATGCTCTGTCTTGCTGAAGTTGAAGGCTTCATCGCCATTGTTCGAGGTCACAACGTTCCAGGCCGCTCTCCCACCGCTAAGATGGTCCAATGTAGCGAACTTCCGAGCGACATGGAAGGGATCATTATAGGTTGTGCTTACCGTAGCGGCTAATCCGATGCGTTCAGTGACCGCTGACAGTGCGGACAACAGCATAAGCGGGTCCGGCCGCAGATTGTGTGCATTGTATGCCACGTCACTCGCGCCCACTGCCAGCACATCAGCCAGGAAGAGCAGATCGAACTTCCCTCTCTCGGCTGTCTGAGCCAGTCTCTTGTAGTACGCAAGCTGTTCCGTGCTGGAGGCCTCTGCCTCTGGATGGCGCCATCCAGCGAAGTGCTGCCCCGCACCCATGACGAATGCGCCAAGGCGCATGTAGCGCTTGTTCTCTCTCAATCCGCTTCCATCCTCTCTAGATGCATAACTCTTGTAGCAGCAGTCACCGATTCCTTACTTCTTAAGAGCTTCCTCCAAGTAGCGGTTGTCGGCTGCTTGAGCAGGATCGACCAGCTCCTTCAACACGCCGAGCTCATGAAGCTTAGCTGCCGTGTTCCTCTGAGCCTCAATAATCTCATCCGTAATGAGTGAATTGAGCGGCTTGATCTTGGCAACGACGGCCTTAAGCACTTCCTCGTCCAGCTTCATCTGCTTGACATAGATCTGAACGGTCTCCTCCTGGTTCTCCTCCTGCCAGATTCTTGCACGCTCAAGCGCCTTCAGATAAGCGGTGACGAGCTCCGGATGCTCCTCGGCGAATTCGCTGTGCACGACGTTGAAGTTAGGATTAATAAGGCCCAGATCTTCTCCGCTGACGAGGACACGAGCACCATTCTTAATCACCTGCGTGGATACGAATGGCTCCCATATCGCCCAGGCGTCCACTTGGCCAGCCTCGAAGGCAGGTCGTGCTTCAGCAGGAAGCACCTGAACGATTGTGAAGTCGGTGATTTTGAGCCCCGCCACTTCGATTGCTCGAACTAGGACGTTGTACGGCACGCTCCCCTTGGCAACGGCAATCTTCTTCCCCTTGAGATCGCTAATCGACTTCGCTTCGCTGCCCTTCGGCACAATAATATTGTTGTTCGTCTTGCCATCTCCTGAGACTGAGATCTGCTTGAACGGCACCTTATTCACTTGAGCACTGAGTACAGGAATGTTACCCGTCTGACCGAAGTCCAGATGGTTCCCCGCAATGGCTTCGAATATCTCTGGTCCCGTCTGGAATGCCGTCCACTCTGCCTTGGCCCCCAGCTTCGCGAATTCTTCCTCCACGAACCCTTTGTCCTTCGCTACATTCTGAGGAGATAAGGCAGGGACCGTGCCGATCTTAACCGTAATTGCCTTCGACGGCGTCTGCTCCGTCTGAGGGCTAGGGGATGCATCTTTCGTCTTGCCTGCACCATTAGCGCCGTTGTTAGCCGTATCGTTGGCACCGCATGCTCCTAAGAGGACAGCTACCGCTACCGTCAGAGCTGTAACCAGCACCTTGCTCTTAGTTCTGTACTTAATCGTGTTCTTCATGTTGTTCTCCCCCACTGTCTTGTTGATTTAGTTTGCTTTGTATGAAAAAAAAAAACGGAAACATACCAAACACCGGCCATTAGCCGTGTTCAATTTGTTTCCGTCGATACGGTCAACAAGAATATAAACTATAGTATTATAGTATGTTTAGTCAGAATAATAAGGTAGCTGCTTGCCTCTGTCAACGATTTATTTATGGAACAGAGGACAGCCCCCTCTGCTAGCGGGACTGTCCTCTGGTGTGGTGCGGGCTCTATAATTGCTGAAGCAGGTTCACGCGATACGCTTCACTCTCTAGTCCCTGAATCTCCTTGTACTCATCCACAGTAAGCAGCTTCGGAGTACCAACGCTCTTGGCAAGCAGGTAGATCTTCGCACTCTCCTCCACCACTTGCGTACGGTAGAACGCTTCGCGGAGGTTTTTGCCAACAGTGACAAGACCATGATTACCGAGGAGCAGCGAGTTGTGAGCAGTGATCTTCGCTGCAACGGCATCTGCCAGCACATGAGTGGTTGGTACCACATAGTCGACGAATCCAATCTCACCAACCAGCGCTGCTTGGTCCGGGAACATCATCGGCAGGTGCTGCTCCACCAGGGTGAACGCAATACAATGAGCAGGGTGCGTGTGGACCATCGCGGTAACAGCCTCGTTCACCCGGTAGCCATACAGGTGCATGAGCACCTCGGATGAAGGCCGGTGCGTGTTGTCTAAGATGTCACCTGTTGAGATGGATACGGGAACCCACTGGTCCGGCTCAATATCCTCGAATGCGAAGCCGCTTGGCGAGATGTACATGATGTCCTCATGCCGCGCGCTGATGTTGCCTCCCGGCCCCACCACTAACCCCATGTCTACAATCTTACGAGCATACTTCGTTAGCTCAAGCCTGAGCTTCACCTCTGCTTGTTGCATAATAGCTTATCATCCTCCTGTCTTTTGTTCTTTCCCATTGTTCAGAAGCGTGCTACGTGTGAGGGGCCACATAATATCCCCGTTAAGACGGATTTTCCGTCTTAACTCCTCCTGCTGCCCCGCTCGAGGGTGCTTTAGCGCGGATTTCCCATGTTAAAGTCCGTTCTTGCCGTCCAACAGGACCCCATTTCCCCCGTTAAGACGGATTTTCCGTCTTAACTCCACCTGCCGCCCCGCTCGCGGGTGCTTTAGCACGGATTTCCCATGTTAAAGTCCGTTCTTGCCGTCCAACAGGCCCCCATTTCCCCCGTTAAGACGGATTTTCCGTCTTAACTCCTCCTGCTGCCCCGCTCGCGGGTACTTTAGCGCGTATTTTCCGTGTTAGCATTTAAAACATACAAATTACTGGGACTGCATATCCCCATAACTGTAAGGCGGGAATGCCCGCCTCAAGCTAACCCTGCCAGCGCGTGCCGCTGGTATACACCAGCCGCTAGCCCGCGCTACCCAACCGCTCGCGAACCGCGCCTTCCCGCCGCTTCGGCGCTCTCCTGCCGCTCACTCGCACGCGAAGTCGCCTTAGCTGCTCTACCGGTACAGCGGGCCGAAGGCTGCGCATGCGCGGAAGTCAGCTCCTTCGGCGGACTCCGTACCGAACGAGCTCCACACGCGCGGACGGAACAGGCCTTCCTCGGCCACGTTGTGCATCGCTACCGGAATGCGAAGCATGGAAGCAAGGGTAATTAGGTCTGCTCCAATATGGCCGTACGAGATGGAGCCGTGGTTCGAGCCCCAGTTATCCATGACAGAGTAGACATCCGTGAATGCTCCCTTGCCCGTCAGCGTCGGCGCGAACCAGGTTGTCGGCCAAGTAGAGTCCGTGCGCTTATCCAACGTGTCATGCACATCCGCTGGCAGATCCACCGTATACCCTTCCGCGATCTGCAGCACCGGACCAAGCCCCTTCACCAGATTGAGACGGGACATCGTGACCGGCATACCGCCCCGTGTCAGGAAGTCCGTCGAATAACCTCCGCCGCGGAAGTACTCCACCGAAGCCGGCCTCCAGGAGGTCGCGTCCAGACACTTCTGAACTTCCTCCTCTGTAATCTCCCAATGCGGCTTCAGCGCAGGCTTGCCGTCACGACTCTGCTCTCCCGTTCCATCCAGCGCTGCTGGGCCTGAATTAATCAAGTGCAGAATGCCTTGCGCCGCATGCCCCTCCAGCGTATGTCCCGTTACCCGCTTCACCGCATCCGGACTCCAATACGTCCGCACATCCGCGAAGATCTGCGCCGTATTCGTCAGCAGATTGCCTAACAGCATCACCACACCGTTGAGCGCGTCATTCTCCGTAGCAACCAAGTAAGGAGCGCGGCGCCCGTTCCAGTCGAACGACGTATTCAGGATAGCTTCCATGAAGTCCCCGTTGGGAAAATGATCCGTCCAAGCCCGCTGCCCCTGGAACCCGGACAAAATAGCCTGATGGCCCAGCGCCTCTTCGCCGAAGCCGAGCTCCTCCAGACGCGGGTTCCCAACCATGAGATCACGCGTCATCAGTGTCATCTTGACCACCGTCTCCCAGTCCTGATCCTTGCGTTCACGCGAAGTCTGGATGTCTGCAGGGTTGTTATCCGGGCCCTCTGGACAGTTCCCCTTCACCCACTCCAGCGCACGCTCGAACTCCTCCTTGTCGTAGATCTCCTCCTCCAACCGGCGGACGAGCTCCGTCATATCCACATACTCATTACGCATGCCTAGATAGTCCTGGAAGAACTCGTCGTTCACGATGGAGCCGGCGATCCCCATGGAGACCGAACCGATGGACAAGTAAGACTTGCCCCGAATGAGCGCAACCGCTAGACCCGCCCTGGCGAATCGAATCAGCTTCTCCTGCACATCCTCTGGAATCGACGTATCCCCCGAGTCCTGCACATCCTTGCCGTAGATGCCGAACGCCGGAAGCCCCTTCTGTGCATGGCCGGCCAGTACGGCTGCCAGATAGACCGCACCCGGTCGCTCCGTTCCGTTGAAGCCCCATACCGCCTTAGGGACAGACGGATCCATATCCATCGTCTCCGTGCCGTAGCACCAGCATGGCGTGACGGTAATGGAGATGCCTACGCCCTCCCTCTTGAACTTCTCCGCTGCAGCGGCTGCCTCGGCGACACCGCCGATGCATGTATCCGCGATGACGAACTCCACTTGCTGGCCATTCGGGTAACGCAGATGCTCGCCAAGCAGATGAGCGACGGACCTGGCCATATTCATCGTCTGCACCTCGAGCGATTCACGAACGCCCTTGCGGCGGCCGTCAATCGTAGGGCGAATGCCAATCTTAGGGAAGGCTTGCTTCCATCTGTATTCTTCTAGTGCAAGTGTCATGTCTCAGCTCTCCTTGGTAAGGTGGAATAGAATGATTTCCAGTCAGGTGGTAAGCGTATTCAAGAATAGAGTTATCGATAACCCCATTATAGGGGGTCATACTGAATATCACAACATAATTTTCCTTTATCACAATGAAGGTCGAGCAGAGATATCGATATCTCAACAAGAGGAGTTTTGAGGTTGCTCGTTGGTTTTATTTTATATACAATGAAGGCTTATAGAGGTTGGCAGTGATCTGTGCGATGGAGATGAGGAGATAGGAATGGTCACAATCTACGATATTGCGAAGGCGGCAGGCTGTTCGGCGATGACGGTCTCCAGGGTTATCAATCATACGGGGCGAATTAGCGACAAGACGAGGAAGCGCGTTCAGACCATCATGCAGGAGATGCAGTACGTGCCGAATTCGACCGCCCGCAGTCTGGTGCTGCAGCAGACGAAGCTGCTCTCGCTGCTCATCACGGATATTACGAATCCCTTCTACACGACGATGGCCAGAGGGGCTGAAGATGCGGCTAGACGACTGGGGTATCAGCTGCTGTTCTCGAATAGCGACGAGGATGCGGACAAGGAGAAGGACAACATTCATGCCGTGAGGGGCGCAAGAGTCGATGGGGTTATTATTGCGCCGGTAGGCGATCAGTCCGCAGGCCAGCTCCAGCAGCTGCAGCAGCACCGCATTCCCTTCGTGCTCATTGACCGGGACGTTCCCGGTATTGAGACGGATACGGTTCTAGGAGACAGCAAGGAAGGAGCTCGCAAGCTGACGGAGCATCTGTTGGAGCTCGGGCATCGACGAATTGCGTTCCTTAATGGATCATTGAATACTTCAACGGCGCGTCAGCGGCTGGAGGGGTACAAGGAAGCGCTCATTCTGGCTGGGATCGCTTATGATGAAGAGCTGGTCTCTGAGATTGGCTTCAAGGAGTCGAATGCGAGCGAGGCGATGGATAAGATTGCTCAGCTGGGAACGGATCGGCCTACGGGGATTTTTGCAGCAAATAATACGATTGCTCTTGCCGCTGTGAGGTCACTTCGCGATCGGGGGTTCAGCATACCCGGCGACTTCTCCGTCGTCTGCTTCGACGATATGGCTTCCGACTACGTCATCGACCCGTTCCTGACGGTGGCAGCCCAGCCGTCTTACGACTTCGGAGCTATAGCGGTTGAGCTGCTGGTTGCCCGTATTGCCGGAGAGAGAGAGGATACGAGGCGCATCATCTTGCCTTCGAAGCTGATTGTTAGAGGTTCTAGTGTAAGCATATAGAGCAAAATGATGACTATAGGCAATAACAAAAACCTAGTATTCACAAGCATAATTCTGATATAATTTGTGTACGCGTTGATAGATTGGCTGTAAGGGCGGTAGGCTTGCCTCCTGAGAGGAGGTGATGCCTGTGATCGAGATTAAGGATGCACTCCAACTGATGTTCTTGTTCGGAATGTTCATCCTAGCTCTGCTCACCTACTTAAACAAAAAGTAGACCGCCCTAGTCGATGGGGTGACGGTCTACTCTTCTAGCCCATATTGCCAAGCCACCGCCCTTAAAAGCGGCTACCTGCGCTGGGAGCGGTGTACCAGCACCGTTCCCTTAATTAAGTATAATCATAGCATGATCAATATATAACTATCAACAGATATAAGATATTAGCCATTTCCATTCATCATGTGGAACAGAATGAAGCACTTCCACTTGCCCCCAATCACCTCCAAGGTCACTCCCTCAGAGGTATTATAGCCCTTCGCTTCTAGAACCATACATCTTCACCCTCCTTAGAAAGCTCACTACATCATGGATTACTAATATTCTTCAAGGCTAGGTCCAGGGCGACGAAACGCCTCTCGACGCATGTAACCGAACAACACCGCACTGCCCGACAGCGCCGCTGTAACGAGATAGGCTGGCACGACGCCGAACCGGTCTGCAACCCAGCCGAGCAGGAGCAGGGATAGACAGAAGACGAGATTCAGAACCGTGTTCTGCGCGGACAGTACCTTAGGAAGCTCTGCATCACTCACACTCTCTTGGACGAGCGTCCGGCGCGTGATCGCAGACAGCTCGGTTGCCGGGCCGGTCAGTATGATGATGATGAGCGCCACAGCCGGGGATACATTGAAGGCGTATAACGCTGTAAGCACGGCGTAAGCCCCCATCCCTAGCAGCATAGCGGGGAACAGTCTCGTCTGGATCCGGCCCATATAAGCAAGGACCAACATTCCCCCAGCCAGCGTTCCGGCAAAATAAGCCCCATTAATAAACCCCCACCATTCCTCACCCCGGTGCAGCACCTGCTGAACATAAGCTAAGGTGAAGGCTCCGACCCACACGGAGCCTCCCAGCATATCGACAACATCCATGAATGTGAGTGTTGTTAGGCGGCGCGACAAGCGTATGCGCTTGAAGCCTTCCTGCAGCAGATGCAGTCTGTTACCCGGCGTGCCTGATGAGCCCGGTGAGCCAGCTGGTATCTCTGAAGCGGCGGACACCGAAGAAGCGTCTGGGGAGTCTGAAGCAGCTGGCTTGTGCACAGCCTCCGCTCCCTGCTCAATGCCTACTTGCGTCTTCGGATGCCGGAGGTAATGTCCGCTGTGCTCAAGCGGATCGTGCAGCAGCAGCGTGAAGCCCAGAGATAACACATAGAAGCTGCCAGCGAGCAGCAGCATCGTGGATGAGCCTAGCAGCGCAAGGAGCAGCCCGCTCACTCCCCAGCCAGCGAACTGAACGATTCGGTCGCTGATAGAGATGAGCGTATTCGCCTTCACCAGCTCATCACGCCCTGCCACTCTCGGCACCAGCGCATTCCTCGCAGGCGTAGTCCATCCGTCTAGCAGCGACATCGCGAATACGAGACCGAGCACGATCACTAGCTGAGGCGCTTCGCCGGTGGGAAGCGTCCACAAGTAGACACCAAGCACACCGAATAGGGCGACCTGACCTGCCTGCGACATGAACAATAGGTAGGGAAGCTGGAATCTCTCCAGCAGCAGCGGTGCCAAGAAGCTGGTTATCATCTGCGCGCCTACTCTTAATAGAGGAACAAGAACCGCTGATACGACCGAATCGGTCTGGTATAGAACTAACGCAACCAGAGCCGTTATGTACATAATGTCCGCGGCATTCGCCATCGTCTGGGTGCCTAGGAGGGTGTAGAAGTTTTTGCGATGCATGGTGACTGGTCTCCTGTTAGTAGATTCGATGAATGCTTCTATTCTAGCATAGATCACTCTCTTCGCTTATCACCGAATATCCGCGTATGAATAAGCTCCCCCGAAGTACCGTTCAGAGGAGCCTGCCGCCTTGCGAGAATCCCTTCATTAATAGCTGAACCTCATGAGTAGCCAGACTTCACCGCAAGCGCGCTTGCTGCTCCGATGGCTGCACCTAGTATTGCCCCCGCCGCAACCTCAGCAGGCTGATGACCAAGCGACTCCTTCAGCTTCTCCTTGCGCCGGACGTGATAGATACCTGGCTGTCCGCCGGCCAGCTTCTCCACATCGACGTCCAGGTCATTGACCTGCATCGCAATCTCCCCTGCATGCCTACGTATGTTCATCGCATCGTACATGACGATGATGCCAAGCATAGAGGCTATCGCGAACTCTGGTGTTCGGATGCCGTACTTAAGTGCGGTATAAGAAGCTAACGCCGCTACGCCGCTGGAATGTGAGCTTGGCATGCCGCCTGTCCCCACTAGCTTGTCCGGCTTCCATTCCTTCGTGTTCGCATACTGAATCGGAACCTTCAGCAATTGAGCAGCCCCCACCGCAACTAATGCGGTAATTAGTGCTTGATTCATGTCGCCTATCGCCTCCTTCACTGTCTTCCGTGCCCATAGTATTCCCTCTGCGGAGGCAGATCATGAAGGAGTGATTTTTTTACCAATGGGGGGGGACGAGTTCTAGCATATGGCTGGAATCGCCATCTTCTAGGGGTTGCTTTGTCTTTACATAATGTTATAAAATCAACGTTGTGTTCATTAATGTTCGATATGTCTATTAAATAGATGAGATAGAGTAGCAGCCCTTGCTAGTTATGAGAGGTGTTGAACGAGATTGAACCCTGTAATAGATCGTAGAATCGTGCGCACCAAGCAGCTGCTTGGCCATGCGCTAATTGAGCTGATCGAGGAGAATGGCTTCGAAGGAATAACGGTCCGTGATCTGACAGAGAAGGCTGGACTCAACCGCGGAACCTTCTACCTGCATTACCGTGACATGGATCATCTGCTCGAAGAGAGCAAGGAAGAGATGATGCAAGGCCTGCTCAATCTATCCGCAGAGCTGTCTATGGAGGATTCATTGCTCAAGGATGGAGAGCCGCATCCCGTGTTGATTGGAGTATTCGAGTACCTTGTACAGCACCGGCGGTTTTTCAGTATGCTGCTAGGGCCTAAGGGCGATCCCGCGTACCTGTATAAGCTTAAGCATTACTTGCAGAGTACCTTCTATAACAAGACATCTGTTCAAGAGCAGCACCCGGAGTCGCCCATCTCGCGTGATTACCTCATTGCATATATGTTCTCCGCCAATCTTGGCATGATCCAGCATTGGTTCGAGACGGGAATGACGAAGACTCCTCATGAGATGGCGAAGATGATAACTAGTCTAACAAGCAGGCTCGATGAGTGGATGGAAGCGTAAGAGGTATGCAAATATGGTCTCAGCACTGCTGTTAGACGTACGGAGAGGAAGATCGTATATGGCTCTTAGTTTGCCCCGGAAGTGGAGTACCAAGTCAATCTTGGTCTTCTCCCTGATTATGTTAGTGAAAAGCTACCTTACCTGGACCGTTCTATTCGAGGAAGGCTCGTTCTGGACGATCTGGCTGAAGGAGCTGCCGATTATTTTAATTGTGTTCTGTGTAATTGAATGGTTCTCTACAAAAAACAAATTGCTGATGTATCTCATTGTGAATTTGTTAATTACGATTTTGTTTTTCACCTTGATTGTGTATTACAGGCACTTCGGCATTATTCCAACCTATCATGTTCTCGAGCAAGCCAATCAGGTCGGGGCGGTTAAGAAAAGCATCTTCTCCGTCATCCATCCGAAATATCTGCTGATCTATATGGACATCCTGATTCTCGCTTATGTGCTGCTGCGCCGTAAAATTGCCGTAGGGTGGAAGCTCGCCTTCGCTGCAAGGACGAGCCGCAAGACGGTTGCCGCAGTATTCTCTGTTGCCCTATTCGCCTGCATGCTCAATATTCTGCCCCATACAGGGAGTATTAATGAGACGGTGAAGGCGGAGCAGATGGGCATTCTGAACTACGAAGCTTACAGTCTGCTGGCGAACAATGAGAATACACCTATTGAGAAAAATCTCATTACCCAATCCTCCATTAACGGAGTGAAGGGAATTAAGGAACCAGCTGCACCGGTTATGTTCGGTAAGGCGAAGGGTAAGAATGTCATTATCTTGCAGATGGAGTCATTCCAGAACTTCTTAATTGATCTGAAGATTGACGGTCAAGAGATTACGCCGGTTATGAACAAGCTCGCTCATAGCAACTATTACTTCCCACGCTTCTATCAGCAGGTTGGGCAGGGGAATACGTCGGATGCGGAGTTCGTGGTGAACACTTCCTTCTACGTACCACCTAACGGCCCGGCTACACAGATCTATGCGAAGAAGGAGCTGCCGAGCATCGCGAGATTACTGGAGAAGTACGGTTATGATACGGCTACCTTCCATACGAATGAAGTGGACTTCTGGAACCGTGGGGAGCTGTACGATGGTCTAGGCTTCAATCGATATTATGACAAGTCCTTCTACGGCGAAGGCAATGATGAGCTGTGGTTCGGGCCTTCCGACGAAGTGCTGTACAGCAAGACTGCGGAAGAGCTTCAGAGAATGGATGCGAAGGAGCAGCCGTTCTACGCTCATGTCATCTCGATGTCGGCTCATAACCCGTTCAAGCTGCCGGAAGAGAAGTACAAGATGACCTTGCCAGAGCGGTATGTTGACACTTATGTTGGCAATTATATTCAATCTCAGAATTATGCGGATTATTGCCTTGGATTATTCCTGGCTGACCTGGAGAAGAGAGGGCTGCTGGAGGACAGTATCCTGATGTTCTATGGGGATCACCGCGGACTGCCGGTCTTCTCGCTTGACGAGGACGATCGTGTACTGCTGGAGGAGATCTTCGGCCGCACTTATCTGGAGAGAGACATGATTAACGTGCCATTCGTTATTGCGGGACAGGGCGTAACGACAGCTGCCGAATTCAAGCAGCTTGGCGGTCAGGTCGATATTCTGCCGACGCTGGCTAACCTGCTCGGCGTATCGATGAAGGATCAGATTCACTTCGGGCAGGACTTGCTCAATCAGAAGCAATACAATCTGCTGCCGCAGCGTTATTACCTGCCTACAGGCTCATTCGTGAACAACGAAGAGCTGTTCCTGCCAGGCAGCGGCTTCGAGGACGGCAAGCACTATACGCTGTCCGGAAGCGACATCACCGAAGCCTCCGCATCCACGGAAGATGAGTTCAATCGTGCGCTGGAGCTGCTCCATCTGAGCGACAGCTACGTGAGCCAGCTGCCGGATCGCCCGGAGCCGAATGACGGGGAAGAGTAATTGTTTGATTTTTTTCTCTCAAAATAACAAGCTCCCGGAATTCCCGGGAGCTTGTTTTACATAGAAAGGAATGGCTGCCTATTTGTCATCTTTGCCTTTCTTCCCTTGATACAGCCCGTTCGGAATCTGGCCTTCATACGCGGCCGGTGTTTCTAGACGAAGCGCATTAACAATGACCGCTGCCGTATCCTTAATCTGCACAGGAGACGTGAGCATGGTTCCTGGGTTGATACCCTTGCCGCGAGCGGCCCAGAAGATCGTCGTATCCCTTGGAACTGCTGTTCCATGCGTATAGTTATGGCCGCCATGATCGGTCGTCATTATAATAAGACTGTCTTCCATTAATCCAGCGTCGCGGATGGCATCCAGAATAATCCCTACGTTCTTGTCTGTTTTCTCATATTGCTTGTAATAGGCTTCACTGCCGTAGTCGGTACTATGACCCGCCCCATCGAGTTCATCCAAGTGGATGAGCGTTACTTGCGTTTCCTTCCCTTTTGTTTGGATATAATTTACCGCTTTCTGCGTAATGGCATCATCGCCAGCCGTGTCGAAGTAGGCTTCAGCCGAGCGCTCAATCAGACCGTGGTAGATGGGGTTCCAATTGAGAAGCGCCGCTGTTGTCGATGCTGGACGCTCTTGCTTCAACAGCTTCATGAACGATGGATATGGAGCATTCTCCGCAAACGGATTGCCTAGTGTACCGTTATCTTCCTTGTGCGTAATGTAGCATACCCCGTGAAGCATTGCCCCCCAGGAAGGACCACTGGACTTCTGTTTTCGCTTCATAAGTGACAGCACCCTCGCGAAAAATTCATGCGCGGCGCGTTGGCTTGCTGGACAAAGCTGCCTGCACCATCAAGCCAATGACGAATACATGCTTGAATAACGGATATTTGTCGAACTTCTTCAACTCGGCATGAATGATCTGGACATCGAGGCCATTGACTTTGCCATCCAGATTAAGATCCGCCTTCTTCGCTTCCTCCCATCTCTGATCGGCCAGCTTGGAGCCGCTCAGCTTCCCGGTTAACTCCATATCTTCCTTGGTCAGAAGCCCATCTGCATTCACATCAATCAAATTCTCAACCGTAAGGATAGCTTCCGCGACATGACTCCCATCCTCTGACGTCACGGATATGGTGGTTGTTCCCGTCTCATTCGCCTGAGTGATTAACGTTCCGTTCTGATTCTGTACGTCCGCCACCTTAGGGTTACTGCTCTGAGAAGTGAACGACTTATTCGTTGCTTCCAGCGGTGTAACGTTAACTAGCTCTTGGCGCCTTCTTATACAGCTCTTGTACCGCATCTGCCGTAATGGCTTCCCGATAATATGCATATCGTCAAGCAAGGCGTCGAATCGGTTCCCCCATAACGTCCCTTTTCCGTCGACTCCGATTTTTGTCGTATAGCTCGTATCGATTGTACCTTTGCTATTGCTAATGGATTTTTCTTGGGTAAGCTTGCCATCCTTATAGATTCTGGCGTAGCCATCACGATCATGCGTAATGGCGACATGATGCCACACGTTGTCCCCGATCGGGATGGAGATGTCTTGGCGGGTGCTTCCGGATGTACGGTAGTTCCATAGGAAATTCGTCCCGTTCAACCCGATATACCAGCCAATATTGCCTCCGCTTGCCCAGTCTTTATTCGATATAATGGCAGGGTCAGCGTTAACGCCAGGAGTCTTCACCCAGAACGCCACGGAGAAGTCCTGATTCTCTCCGAATCTCAACTGGTCCGTCTGGCCGAAGTCGATGTACGGCGCAGTCGCTTCGCTCGTCGATTGGAATTGAAGGGCTTGTCCAATTCGGCCTTCAGCATAGTGAAGGGTTCCCTTCTCGGTGACAGACAGATCAGAGTCCGTATTGCCGTCGAAGGCGAATGATACGTTCCCGCTTAGCTCTGGTCGAACAGCTTCACCGGTGAGATCAACTTCACTCATGCTGGTGAACGTTCCGGCTGTGCCATACGTGCTGTTGATAACGAGCTTGACATAGCGGCCTGTCACCGGCTTGTTCAGTTTGGCGAAGTCACGGTAGACCGACCCGGACCATGTCTGTCCGAAGGTCCCCGCTGCCCGGTTCGTCTCGTCGCCGAGGTAATTCGGGTCGCTCAAGTCGGCCAGGTTATCCGAAGCGTAAAGCTCGAATGGTTTTGGGAATTCCTTTGCGTTATGATTAAGCCGGCTCATTCTCTGAATACCGCTGAGCTTGAAGGTCTCTTGCATGTCAATGATGATCCAATGCGGGAAGTCAGGTACGGGCTGCAGCCACTTCGTATGCCAGATGGTTGAAGGCAGCCCATCCAGAATGTACTGCGGCATATTACCCTCATAATCGTCATAAGAGCTGTACGATTCAATGGCAAAGGACGATTTTGGGATAAAGGTATAGATGACGGATTCCTGTGCGGACTTCAGTGCCCACATAAGATTAATATAAGCTTGGTCGATTGCCTTCACCTCGCCGTCAGCGTCAAGTACCTTGGCTTCGGCCAGGCGGACCGTCAATTCATTCAGGACTGGAGGCGTTAATGACAAGCCTGCCGTGTTCTGAATAGAGGAAGTGAAGTCCTCTGCTTCGGCGATAGTTGCTCATGTGTATAATAGACAGTCTCCGCCTTGTACGAATCGGACAGTGCCACGGCTTCTTCGTCTGACAGCGAGTGATTCCATATCTTCAGTTCATCAAGCGTCACCGACGCGTCTCCGTATTTTTTCCGGCCGTCCGCCCCCAGGATGATGTTATTCGCTGTGTCCATACTTGACGTACCTATTGGGGCGAGGCTGATAGATGCTTGTTCGGTCCCGTCCACATAGATCTGGGCTGAACCTGCGGCACGATCAACGGATATTGTGAAGTGATGCCATTCGGTTCCAACGCTGGCGGCATCCATGTCTATGCGTCCCCCCGAGCCGTTGCCCATGTTCAACGACATCGCATTCGCAACCCTTGGCCCGATGTACCAGCCGATATTCCCTTCAGAATTCCAATCTTTATTGGATATAATGGTCTGATCGCCCTTCAGATTACCTGCGTGCCAGAAGGATACGGTGAAGCTGTCGTTCCCGAACTTCAGATCCGGTCTATTGCCCAGATCAATATAATTGTCATTGCCTGCGCCGATACTGACCGCTCTCCCAACCTTGCCTTCCATGTAGGATACACTGCCGGCCATAGCCGCCATTCCTTGAGAGTCTGCCGCTGACTCGTTCAGGCTGTCGTCGAATTTCATATCGGATACGAGGCCTTTCCACATGTTCTCGGGTCGATAGGCTTTAATTCCGGTTCCGTACCGCCTGTTCTGAAGTTCGTTTGAACCTTATCGCTTCTGTTACCATAAGCGTCCACCGCCGTTACGGTAAGGATGTAACTCGTTGCCTCCTTCAGACCATCCATAGGAAAACTCAATTGATTAGGCGTAGGTGACACATAGTATTCCGATAATACGTTATACGATTTCTCAACCGCGCTCGTACGTGCGTTCAACACCTTGATCTTATAATGGTGCATGGATTGATCGTCTTGGGCTTGCCGTAAGGCCAGCTGCGGAACGTTATCCTCCCCTAACGTCACCTTAACTTGAGCTTCGGCGGGGAATTGAGGCGCAGCCTTGTTACGCTGTGCGTTCGTATAGACGAAGTTATACTTAATCTCCTCTATCGTGCTGCCATCTAAGCTAATTACCCAGCGATCGCCTGCCAGCGATCCCGCGCTGCTGTAAGGAGCATTGCCGCCCCCTTGCCACACTCCGCCAACATAAGTTGAACCAGAATCCGCGTTGAACGCCACTCGTTCAATCTCGACACGATCCGAATACACTTCAATGAACTGGGCTTGGCTCTGCGGGAAGGTAGCACGATTCAGTAACTACGGTGTTTGCTGAGCCAGTATCGAAGAAAATTAAAGCAGTGTAACTTGGGATGGGACTGCTAACAGCGTCTACATTGGCAAAAACCCCAACGAAACCCCTCTAACTGCTTTATATTATGCGAGAGCAGACAATTATATAGAGGTTTATAATGCTACTAAGCCGATGCAAACGGCACTATCTGGCAAAATCTACAGTACAGGCATTTACTTTAGCGCTGATTGGTCCGGTGGGAAACTTTATGAGGTGGATTACAATCTGGAGGGCAAATATGATGTGTTAGCAGGTGAGTTCGGTATTGATGACAAGTATAAGGATCGCGATACTTCATGCGCGTTGATTATTTTTGGAGACGATAAGGAACTGTACCGAAGCGTACAGACGAAGGCCGGGGATGTTGTCAAGGTCAAAGTTGAAGTTAAGAGCGTGAAAAAGTTAAAGATCGCATTTGAGCTAGAGAAAGGTAAAGGCGCAGCCTTTGTTAATCCTGTTCTCAAATAGGTGTATACGCATTGGGAAGGGATGACTAGGGGTAACCGCCGGGAACATCCCTTGTTCTTACAAGAACCGCCAATAAAGATCGGGCGCCATACGCGACTTTTTTGTTCCCTAAAATCAGTGTTGCTGTCAGTTGAAGTTAAAGTATTGGACTGAAGTCGTTGAATTACCGCGGTTTTTGAATTGAAGGATCTTCAGCATTTACAAAATAAGTATTAGACTGATCCATAAAGAAACAGCGGCAGGCCAAGACTTGAAAAATAAAGCCTTAGACTGCCGCAGTTGTAATTCAACTAACGTTCCCCGTTAACAACGACCGCACAAAGGCGCGTAAGAGGGTTACCTAGTTTCTATAATCCCATCAGACGGCAATATATTTATAGTATCACCATATAGATCAACTAACTCTTTTTCTTCTGCAATACTTAGGTTTGCATGAATATTTACAACTTCATTTTTAGTATCAATTCCAGTAGATACGTCTCCTCTATTTTTTAACTTTTCGAATATTTCTGTGTTGATCTCCTCCAATTCTTTAAAGCTATGCTTTGCATTAGTAAACTTTACTTTTGAACCCAACTTATCTGTTAGATCAATCTCTATTTGTTTCATTTCAGAAGTGTTTTTTATAACATTAAATACAACTTGGGACTTTTCATTATCATAGTATATCGTTGCAAAATTACTAAATTCTTCGTAGTTAGGAACGTTAGTTCCTACGTTGTTAATTGTCTTATTCTCTTTAAAGAATTTTATTATCTCTCCATCTATTATTGGAGTTACTTGTGATTGAAGTTCTTGATTTTTTTTAAATTCAGTCTCGTTTGCATTAACTTTCGTTGAATGGATATTAAAATGCCCAAAAATTACCACGGAGCAAAATAATCCACCAATTACCGCTGCTTTAAACATGTAATATTCCTCCTCTTGTTGTAATTCTCGTATCTCATTAATTGAATGTAAACGATATAGCAGGTCATCCTAATGAGACTTACCACATATTAGACGTAGGAGAACATATAAAGTTGCGGGTTTTAAATGGTGTTAACTAAAAATTTTAAAAAATCAATTTTTAACATTTATTTACTGTACAAGTCTTTTCATCATAAGGTAGATTATAGTATGTATTATTCAACTATGAGTGAGGAGAGAATAACTTGCAACCAAGAAAAGCATTATTGATGGGACTAACGTCTACTTTAGTTTTAGGAAGCTTGTATCTTCCCGGCCAAAAGACAAGCGCAAATGAGGACGTTAATACAAGAGTTGAAAATTTTCAAGCCCAGGTTACCCCTGTAATTGATCAGGAAGTCATGAAAGTCTTCAAGACAAATCGTACGGTAAACAATGGAACTAAAGAATTGCAAATTGAAGTTCCAGATTATGCAGCTCTAAATGATCAAGCAACATTCTACATTGATAACGAAAATGAGCAAGTTGTATTTCTAGTTTCAAATGATAATCTAAAGGAAATTAAAGAGTTAAAAAAGGAATTGTCTGATAAGCTGGGGACTAAAATTAAGTTCAAGGAAGCTAAGCACGCTTTTAAAGATTTAGCCAGTATTAATGACGCTGTTTTTAGACAATTAAAGGATAAACAGAACGTTTCCACGGGTATAAATACTGCAAATGAAGTGATTAATATTCGTGCTGATCTGTCTACTGAAGAGAAAGATCAATTGGTCAATACTTACGGAGATGTGTTTAACTTTATGCCTGCAGAACCGTTAGTAAATCCTCAATATGCAGTGGACTATCCCTTTAAAACTTTAAGTGCAGGGATTAAAATTCTTCCAGATACTAGTGCAACTGAAAAATCAAGTCCATCTTCTGGTACATATAAAACTACCAGTTATTGCACATCTGGCTTAATGGGTACTAAAAGCAGTCAAGCCTTTATGGTTACAGCGGGGCATTGTGTACTTTTCCCACATTCAAATGCAAGTACCACAGGTGGCAGTGGGTATGCTGATGGTGGTCTTGACTCAAATAGTAATGGAAAATTGGATTCAAATGAATATAATTGGATTGGTTGGCAGCATTATAGCCAAGCGTTACAAGATGGGAAAGATAAAGATATCGGTCTTATCAAACTTACAAATACTTCTTTAGCCCTAAATGCACAATGGTATAGTCATGCTCAAGCAGATACAGTTTCAAAGATCAAAGCATATGCAACTCCTCAAGTTGGTACACAGATAGCAAAAGTGGGAGCAACAACTGGATTTAAAATTGGTACAATCGCCGAGGTTAATTATAATTATAACATGAGGTTATATACAGATTTTACTACATCTAATAATGTTATTGTTAGTGTCACGGGCGGAATTCGTGTCTCCGGTACTGATTTTAGTACAGTAGGAGACAGTGGCGGAATTGTTTTTAGAACAACAGATAACGCAGCAATCGGTTTAATTTCCGGAGGTTCAGGTTCAACCTATGCATGTGCTGCATTCTATAACACCCTTCCTACCCTTGGAATTGCGCAATATGTTTATGACTATGATACACCACTTTCAAATTTACAAGGATAGTGCCTTTAATTAAGTGAACTAAACAAAAAGCGAAGCTCCCTTAATGTGGACCTTCGCTTTTTGTTTATTAATTTAGCTCAAAATTTCCAGTAAATACCAAGTCATGGCTTAAGAAATGTGTTAGGAATCTGACGCTGGATGAGATCAACTCTGCTCTGGTGAGGTTGCAGGTGCACCGCCATACCGTCCGGCTTATCATTTACGAGGAGTAACAATTGCGGCACGTGTCCGGCGTGATGACGTCTCGGCAGCGTGGTAGCTTTAGGCTGTACCCGTTGATCCGTATACAGGCGTTGAGGAAGATGAATGGATACTGAATAGAGATGTCAGCCGAGCCGAGCTGGTAGAAGTGTGGGCAGAGGATATGAGGTGAACGTGAAATTCCCTACTTCCGGTGCATCTTGAACTCGAGGAACAGCTCGTTGTAGTGCGCGAGCATCCGCTTGCCTAGGTTCTCGTACACCTCGAGCTTGCCCGTCAGCTCGCGGCTCGGGTAGAACCGCTCGTCACCGGAGATCTCCTCCGGCAGGAACTCCAGCGCCTTCGCATTCGGCGTCGAATAGCCGACGTACTCTGCATTGCGCGCTGCAACCTCAGGGTCTAGCATGAAGTTCATGAACAGATGCGCGCCCTCGATATTCCTTGCCGTCCGAGGAATAACCATATTGTCGAACCACAGGTTCGAGCCTTCGCTAGGCACCACGTAGTCCAGCTTCTCGTTCTCCCCCATAATCTCCGACGCATCGCCAGACCATACCAGCCCAACCGCTGCCTCTTCACCCGCAAGCAGCATCTTGATCTCATCGCCGACAATCGCCTTGACGTTAGGCGTCAATCGATTCAGCTTCCTCTTCGCCTCCTGCAGATGCGACTCCTCGGTATCATTAAGCGAGTAGCCGAGCGAATTGAGCCCCATCCCCATCACCTCACGAGCACCATCCAGCAGCAGAATCTTGTTCCGAAGCCGCGGATCCCATAGATCCTCCCAGCTATTGAATGTCAATCCGTCTACCATATCAGGATTGAACACGACGCCTACCGTTCCCCAGAAGTAAGGGATGGAATACTCGTTTCCTTCATCGAACGACAGGTTCAAGAACGCCGGGTCGATATGCTTCAGGTTCGGAAGCTTCGACTTGTCGAGCGGCACGAGCAGCCCTTCTTCTTTCATTTTGCTAATGGCATATTCTGAAGGGATACTGATATCGAACGTCGTGCCTCCCTGCTCAATCTTCGTCAGCATCGCCTCATTGGAGTCGAACGTCTGGTAGATGACCTTGATGCCGGTCTCCTCCTCGAACTCCGCAATGAGTTCGGGGTCGATATAATCTCCCCAATTGTAGATGGTCAGCGTATTGCCGCCTGTGTAACCCTGAGATGAATTCAAGTAAGCAGTCAGATACATGAGCCCAACCGCAACCACCACCACAACAACGAACATCCGCACGAGCTGCTTCATGGTCTTGCCTCCATTCCAGGGGTCCGTGCCGCACGCCGATTAATGAAGTAATAGCCGATGACGAGCACGACCGTGAAAAGGAAGATCAGCGTCGACAGCGCATTGATCGACAGCGAGATGCCCTGACGGGCCCGCGAGTAGATCTCGACAGACAGCGTGGAGAAGCCGTTGCCCGTCACGAAGAATGTCACCGCGAAGTCATCCAGGGAATAGGTCAGCGCCATGAAGAAGCCCGCGAAGATGCCCGGCTTGATGTACGGCAGCACCACCTTCGTCAGCACGTCCGTGCGGCTAGCCCCGAGATCACGCGCCGCATCGAGCAGCGTCGAGCTCATCTCCTCCAGCTTAGGCAGCACCATGATGACGACGATCGGAACACTGAACGCGATATGCGACAGCAGCACCGACGTGAACCCGAGCTTAATGCCCAGCATGGTGAAAAAAATCAAAAACGAAGCGCCGATAATAACATCCGGGCTCACAATAAGGACATTGTTCAGCGTCAGCAGCGTATTCTGCGGCCGCCTCCTCCGCACCTGCTGAATCGCCAGCGCGCCAACAACTCCAAGCACCGTCGAGATCGCGGCAGACAGCAGCGCAATGACGAACGTATTCAATACAATAATAAGCAGCCGTGTATCTGCGAATACCTCGCCGTACCACTCCAGCGTGAAGCCGTCGAAGCCGGTCATCGTGCCGCCGCTGTTGAACGAGTACACCATCAGGTACACAATCGGAGCGTACAGGATGGCGAAGACGGCGACCAGATAGAGGTTAGACAGATTCGATAATCTGAATGGGCTCGACAGCCGTTGTTCCATGCTTCTGCCCTCATTAATGCCCTGCTTCACGCTTCATCCCCCTCTTCCGATTGCCCGTGAGCACCATAATAATAGCCATCGCGATAATGAGGAACACCGCAATCGTCGCACCCATCCCCCAGTCCTGCGTCACGAGGAAATGCTGCTCGATTGCCGTACCCAGCGTAATGACCCGGTTGCCGGCGATGAGCCTTGTAATCATGAACAGCGACAGCGCCGGGATGAAGACCGCTTGACAGCCAGACTTCACTCCGCTCAGCGTCAGCGGGAAGATGACCCGCCGGAACGCAGTCCACGGCGAAGCGCCAAGATCCCGTGCGGCGTACACAAGCGAGGGATTCAGCTCTTCGAGCGCGTTGAAGATCGGCAGAATCATGAACGGGATGAAGATGTAGACCGACACGAAGACGAAGCTGAAGTCGGTGAACAGGATCTGCTTGTTCCCGATGCCGACCAGCTCGAAGAAGCTGTTCACGAAGCCGTAGGTGCCGAAGATGCCGAGGAATGCGTAAGCTTTCAACAACAGGTTAATCCAGCTTGGCAATATAATGAGCAGCAGCCACAGCTGCTTATGCTTCGTCTTGGTCAGCAGATAGGCCGTCGGATAAGCAATCAGCAGTGAGAAGGCCGTAATTAGGAACGCGTACCAGAATGAGCTCAGCGTCATCCGCATATACGTCGGTGTGAAGAACTTCACGTAGTTCCCTAGCGTGAAGTTCCCCTCCACATCGAAGAACGAGTAATAGACAATCAGCACGATTGGTGCAATGACGAACAGCACAATCCAGAGCATATACGGGATCAGGTATACATTGCGTGTGCGGGCAGCGGTGCTATTCATCCCGGCCATCCTCTTGCTCGGCATAAGCCTCCAGACGCTTGTCGAACTCCTCTTCCGTCTCTCCGAACCTCATGACATGAATAGCTTCCGGGTCGAAGAAGAGCCCAATCCGCTCCCCAACCGTCACTCGCTTCGTCGAATGGACCAGCCATTCATTCCCCGCCTCATCGTAGCAGGAGATCTCATAATGGACCCCGCGGAACAGCTGCGAATCTGCTCTAACCTGCAGCTTGCCCTGATCGAGCGGGACAATCTCCAGATCCTCCGGCCTGATCACAATCTCAACGGGTTCGCCATGCCTCAGGCCCGCATCGACACATTCGAAGCTCTTGCCTGCGAACGCGACGAGGAAGTCCTCCTGCATCTGCCCGCTGACAATGTTCGACTCGCCGATGAAGTCAGCGACGAACCGGTTGATCGGCTCATCGTAGATGTCGATGGGCGTTCCGCTCTGCTCGATGACGCCCTTGTTCAGTACGAATATCTCGTCGGACATCGCGAGCGCCTCTTCCTGGTCATGCGTTACGAAGATGAACGTAATGCCCAGGCGGCGCTGCAGCTCGCGCAGCTCGTACTGCATCTCGGTTCGAAGCTTCAGGTCCAGCGCTGACAAGGGCTCATCGAGCAGCAGGATCTCCGGCTCGTTGACGATTGCCCGGGCAATAGCCACCCGCTGGCGCTGACCGCCAGACATCTCTGTAATCTCACGGGACTCATAGCCCGCCAGGTTGACGAAGCGCAGCGCTTCGGTGACCTTCGCTGTAATATCCGCGCTCTTCATCTTCTTAATCCGCAAGCCGAAGGCGACATTCTCGAACACGTTCAGATGCGGGAACAGCGCATAGTCCTGGAATACCGTGTTCACTTGTCTCTGATTCGCAGGCACATTATTAATTCGCTTGCCGTTGAAGTAGATATCCCCATGCGATGGCTCCGTGAAGCCTGCAATCATACGGAGGATCGTCGTCTTGCCGCAACCGGACGGTCCGAGCAGCGTATAGAACTTGCCCCGTTCAATCTCGAAGGAGACCCCTTGCAGGACAGGGGGATCATTGTCATATTGCTTCGACACTCCATCGAAGCGAATAATAGGCTGATTACTCATAAGCATGGCACCCCTTAACATCCCAGTGAGCAGGAATGGTATATGTAGAGCGGATAGATATTGTGTCATATTACGTATTAGCAACGTTATTATACAACATTTAATGCCCGAACAGCCTCATCATGAGAATACCGACGAAGGCCGTGATGATACCAGCCGTCTCCGGAACGGTGAATGGCTCCTTAATGGCGAAGCGGGTATAGAGCAGCACGACGATGACACTCGAAGCGGCGACGGCAGAGACGAGCCCTGTCGTACCCAGCTCGAACGCATTCAGCAGCAGCACCATGCCGAGCACGTTGGTTGTCCCTACGCCCATTCCGGTCAGGAAGGTACGCCGTACAGACCAGTTATGCACAACTTCTGAGTGATGACGGCGATCATACACGTACCAGCCTCCGAAGCATACCGCTCCAGTAAGGAACATGAAGAATAACGTCGGGAACAGCGGACCGTTAATTATCGTAGAGTACTTGCCTGACAAGTCATTGCAGGCGAAGAGCACCGTTGCCAGCATCGCCCAGCCTGCACCCTGCATATTGCTCCAGGTAATGTCATTCGAGTAGCGGACCAGCAGCACACCGCCGAGAATGACCAGGAAGGCAAGCCCCTGCAGCAGCGTCGGCTGCTCTCCCCACAGCACGAAGGCCGCTGCAACGACGAATACAGCAGGCAGCGCCGTCAGGATGGCGACAATCGATACCTTGCCCACGGCGAAGCCCTTGAACATACTCGCATTCGCCCCGAAGGAGAACAGCCCCATCTGGATACCAATGAGCGCATTGGCATGCCAAGGCTGTCCGGTGAGTATTGTCGCTGCCAGCCCGATGACCGCTCCGATGAAGAACGCTCCGCACAGGAGCAGATTCCGATTAATTCGCTGCTGACTCGTCCAATGATATAGAATGCCGCGCAGTCCGAACACGACCGCAGCCAGCAAGGAGTATGTAAGCCACATGATCCATCATTCCCTTCCCCAAGCCCCCATTATAACATGTTGAAAAACAACAAAAAACACCCTTTCCTAGACCATCTGGTCATTGGAAAAGGTGTTCAAGCTTCAGGCTTACTTTCCTTCCAGCCGGTCGCAATAGATGACGATGGCATCGCGCAGGAAGCTGGCGAGCCCCTCCTGAACCTTATCGATGTTCGCGGTGAACCTTGGGTCCGCCACATACATCTCCCCTAGCCCGCGCCAGATCTCGGTGGAGCACTCGTAGAAGTTGTCGGTAATATGCTGGCGCATAGCTCCAACTATCTGCTGCACCTCTTCATCCTCGGGCCCCTTGGGCATTGCCGCAATGAGCTGGCGATACAGCTCCTCATTGCGGTCATGGATTCTCTTCCAATCCTCTTCCTTGTAGCCAGCTGTGCGTCTTGCTGATTCCTTGTACGCGTCTGTATTCCCGTACTTCTCCTTCGTCTCCTGCTCATACTTCTGCTGGTGCTCTTCGATTCTCTTCATATCGAACGGCTCGAACTTATCCTTATTGTCCATCGTTGTTCCTCCTTCAAGGGATGTAAGGGTGAGATCCACCGACTGAATGATACGCTCCAGCCGCCTCAGCTTCTCCAGCAGCAGTTCCTTGTGACTGTGCAGCGCACGCTTCTGATCGAACCCGGGGTCGCTTACGATCTCCTTGATTCGAGTCAGGGGGAAGTCCAGCTCCTTGAAGAACAGAATATGCTGGAGCTTGCTTAAGTCCTCATCGCTGTACAGCCGGTAGCCGTTGTCCTTCACCTCAGCCGGCTCGAGCAGCCCGATGCTGTCATAGTGGTGCAGCGTCCGGACGCTTACCCCTGCCAGCTTCGCCACCTCATTAATTCGGTACATCTTGATCACCTCTTACATTCATCCTAGAGGATGACGTTACGTTAGAGTCAACAGGATATTTGGAGTATGCGAACCACAGCTTGTGAACATTTCGTAAAATAATGTGGATAAACCACCCTGTGGGTATGTGTATAACTATCGTATAAACGTTGAAAATAAGGCTAAATACCCTGTTGGTAATGTGTACAACTCTGTGGATAAATGGTTCCCTACTGCCTGGAAGCTGCAGCTCGCCTGTTAGTTGCATGTTGGATAAGCTGGACAACCTTGGAAGTGACGTAGATAACACCGCTCACCAGCATCATATCGAAGCAGACATTGAACAGGAACAAGTGCTTACCTAGGTCCGCCTCTCCGTCCCCAATGAGCGGAATGAGGAAGGCGAAGATGCCAATCAATCCAATGGCTGCGAAGATCTCCAGCATGACCTGACGCCTTGCATCTGCCTTGCGGCGGACATATTCGGCAGCAAGCACGGCATAGTAAGCTGCGTACACGACAGCAAGGAATGCCAAGCTCTTCGGCAGCTTCGTATTCTTGAACTCGCTCCAGCCGCTGTACGCGAAGGACAAGGCTCCTGACTTCTTCCCTTCCGCCTTCTCATAATTGCCTAAGTAATAGGCCCTAATGCTCATGCCGTTCGCCGCGGCCCGCTCCATCTTCTGCAGCAAGCGCGACGGATGCTTCAAGTAATACAGCCCCACATCCTTGTGACCTAGCCTGTTGTACACATACTTCTGGATGAGAGGATCATTCTGCTTGTACACCGTATCCCCTTGGAAGAAGTTCGTCCCCGCATTCGCCTTCAGCTCCTGCGGCAGACCAAGCTCCTTCAGATCCTTATCCACATGTGGAGAATCCTTCAGTATGCCATAGAACACCGTCTGGTACAGGTTAATATGCTTCAGCTCCTTCGGAGCGGCGACATACATGCCGACGGTGAACAGCAGCAGGACGGAAGACCAGACCACGATTCGCTTGCGCCATACCCGGTCCTGTCTAAGGGTCCAGAATCGGAGTCCAACGACGAGTAGCAGCAGGCCGATCGGCGAATTCTGCAGCTTCGTACCAATGAGGAATAGTGCCGAGACGTAGAACAGGGTGAGCAGCTTCATGGATGGTTCACCATCTGATCTCACAATAGCAAGAGCAAGAGCGAACGTGAGGAGCATGAAGATGAGCGTAATCGCCTCACCGAAGAAGGAGTTGAAGTACGCCATATACGCTACGTCCAGGAATATGAACAATAAGACTGCAAGGAATACGAGATTAATGATCATAGACTTCGACTTGTTGTATCTCATGATGACATAGAGCGCAGACAGCATGAGCAAGGCAGACAGCGCCGAGAGCAGCCGAATGTCGAAGAACTCGGGGTGAACGACTCGCCCAATTAACCCTGCCAATACGATGAAAATAATCTGGGAGGACACATAGCCTCCTGTTGAGAACGGAACATAAGCATACTTGGAGTGGAAGAAGCCGAAGTAGCGATCCTGGAACGACTCCCCATCGTCCATATAGTTGATGCCCCCGGTAATCATAACCCGTAGGAAGTCTCCATTGTCCGCCACGCCAACTAGCGGCTTCATGAATAGAATGATGAACATGATAACGGCTGCTGCTGCGACTAGAACCCATTCACTTGTTAACCTGAATCTTCTCACCTGATTGAACCTCCATCAATTCCCAATAATGTCCCTATTATGACATAGGGGGAGGAGGGTGACAATTGATGCGTGCTGGAGGCGATCATAGAACAAGGCGATACCGCATCCGGCATCGCCCTGTTCCCTACTGCTTCTATAGCTATTGCTGCTCTTCTATAGCAAGAAGTATAACCTTTACAATCTCAGCCCGTGTAGCCTCCCCCTTCGGGTGGAAGGTGTTGTTCCCTCTGCCTTGAATGAGTCCTGCCTCTTGTGCTGCTGCGACATAAGGGAGTGCCCACTCAGAGATCTGGGCCGCATCCGAGAAGGTTGGCTTCGCCTTCGGATCAATCTCCATCTCCATTGCCCTTACGAGGATGACGATCATCTCCTCGCGGGAGACGAGCTCCTGAGGCCGGAGCTTCCCATCCTCGTATCCCTTAATGATGCCCAGATCCGCTAGCTGTGAAGCGAAGGAACGGGCCCAGACCGGGATGTCCGTGCTGTCGGTGAATTCGGTCTCCGACTCTTCTTCCTCCTCATCCACCAGCAAGCGTCCTATCATTGTGATGAACTCTGCCCGCGTTGCAGGCTTGTCAGGTCGGAACGTATCGTCTCCGTATCCCTTGATGAAGCCGATCTCGAGGGCCAGCTTAATATATTCCGCTGCCCAGTGCTTCACGATGTCCTTCGGCCCGTCGCCATCGCCGCCAAGTGTCGGCTTAGGCGTTGGCTTCGGTGTCGGCTTCGGCGACGGAGTCGGTGATGGCGTCGGCGAAGGTGTTGGTGTTGTTCCACCCGGTGACACAGGTCCCGGTGTCGACGTCGGGGGCTGGCTGCTCTTCAGATCGGTGATCCGGCCTTCCACGCCAATATTGACCGTCGTGAAGCTCTTCAGATACTCGTTGAACACCTCGTAGTCTACGAGATTAAGCTCATACAGGCGGCCGTCATTCTTCGCTTGCTTCATGGATAAATAGAAGTCCTTGCCATCGGCCATGAAGGAATTCGTTGCTACGAAGTAGTAGGCATCTGGCTTAATTAGCCGGTAACTGCCATCCGGCTGCTTCATCTCCACCTTCACAATCCGCTCCCCTGCTTGGGTAATCTTCGAAGTTGCCACATCCACAATCTCCGGCTTCTTCGAGGAGTCATAAGTGAATCGCATGCCGGATACTTGCGGGAATCTGCCCTGGCCGGACTCCACGCCGCTGACGCCATTCTCCAGAGCTGCAACAATCTCTGCTCCAGTCATCTTCAGCGCGGTTAGATTGTTGCCGAACGGCATGACGGTCATGACTTCCCCAAGGGTAATGTCCCCGTCCGTCTTGCCTGGCGCCTGCTTCAGGATAGACGCTCTGATCCCACCGCCGTTCTGAATCGTTACGTATCCCTCGACTCCTGCCATATTCACGAGGCTTCGCGCCTTCTTCAGCATGCCGTCTGCGATGAGGTTGCCGAGGTTCGTCTCCTTCTTCCTCACATTGTTCCGCTCGCCGTCTAGATCAACGCTCGTCTTGCCGACGACGGTCTTCTTCAGTTCATCCAGAGGCAGCTTATACTTCGCGAGCTGAACGGCCGCACCCGAATCATCTGCCTTAGGAAGCACATCAATGAGCTGTCCCTGCCACTTCGTCAGCACGCCAGCCGGATTGAACGTCACGTCAAGCTGGCCAAGGAAGTTGCCGTATTCCCCTGTCTGAACGATGACCGTAGGCTCCATCGATTCATGCCGAACATCGGGCTGAAGCAGCTGGGTATGCGAGTGCCCGCCTACAATAATATCGATGCCGCTCACTTCATCAGCCAGCTGCTTGTCCACGCTATAACCTAAGTGTGAGAGTGCGATAATCTTGTTCACGCCCTTATCCTTCAACAGCTTGACGGCTGCTTCCGCGCTCGTCTTGTAGCTGTTGAAGGTCACCGCCCCTGGAGATGCCAGAGATGCCGTATCTTCCGTTGTAAGTCCGATGAGGCCGACCTTCTGTCCATTCACTTCCTTGATGAGGGCAGGGTAGATCTGCTTCACATCACCTGGCTCCCCTACTATGCTCTTGAACAGTGGAGCAAGGGAGGCATCCCCTGTGAAGTTCGCATTGCTGCTGACGAACGGGAAGTTCGCGGCCTGAATGAACGGCTTCAGCACCGGACTCCCCATATCGAATTCATGGTTGCCGAACGTCATCGCATCATAACCCGCATAGTTCATGAACCATGCATCAGCTAGCCCTTGGTATTGATTGAAGTAGAGCGTGCCGGAGAACACATCGCCTGCATCAAGCAGCAAGGAAGAGCTCGTTCTCTGCTCCTTAATGGCGGTAATTCTCTTGGGTGCTGTGTCCAGATGGGCATGGGTGTCATTCGAATGCAGCACGCGCAGATTGAAGGCTGCTGCGGTGTTGTCTTCCTTCTTCTGCCCCAGATCCAGCTGGGCAAGCAGAGGATCATGGTCGCTGACGCGGCCATGCTCTTCCGCGAAGTCCGCATTCACATGGACGACTTCAATCTGAGCATAGTCGGCCAGCTGCTTGTCCACCACAATATGATCCAGCGTCTGGGAGTTGCCGTCGTATACATAGGAATAGCGGGCATTCTCTGGAAGCTTGTCTACCAGGTTAGTCAATTGATTGCCCTTCAAGGTGTGAAGCGTAGCGGAGAACTGGAAGTCATTCAAGTCACCAAGCACCACCACGTTGCGACGGCTGTCCTTCGCCAGCAGCGACTGAACGAATCCATTCACGATCGCCGCTTGCTTCGCGCGCTGTACTTCGCTGCTCCGCGTAACCGGGTGTGTGCTTCCCCATGGCTTCAGATCGCCGCCCTTGGAGTTGAAGTGATTCGCCACCACAACCACTTCTTCCCCTTGGAAAACAAACTCCGCCGCGAGATGCTTGCGCGAAGAATTAAACGCCTCGTTCTGAGGATCGATTCTGCCCGGATTCAGCGACAGGCTTCCGTTCGACTCTACGACTACAGGAGTAACCGCATCGCCCTTGCTCTTGCCAGCCTTCAACGTGACGCGATCCGTGTTGTACAGGAAGCCGACACGAATGTTGCCGCCTGGCGCCCCGCCATCCTGGTTATTCTGGGGAGCGATATCAGTATAGGCGTAAGTAGGACCGTTCTTCGCCTTAATGGCATCGATCAACGTCTGGAAGCTGCCCGCCGCATCCGTCGTTCCGTTATTCGTCTCGCCGTTGTTGTCCTGTACTTCCATCAAGCCAATAATATCGGGTGACTTCAGGTTCGTCACCATAATGGCAGCGATCTTCGCTGCCTTATCCGTCTGGCTCGCATGGAAGTTCTCCACGTTGAAGGTAGCCAGCGTCAGCTTATCATCCGCCTTGACGATGGAGGACACCGTCTGCGCTAGCTTGCCATCCGTAACCGCCGGAAGCGCGCCGTCCGGATTCAGCTTGTAATAGCCTTGTGTATAGGTCATTACCCCATCAATTGTACCGTTCAGCAGATCGCCCGTCTTGACGGCGACGGAGGGCTTGCGGTTGATGTAGATTATCAAGGGATTAAGGCTGCTCTCGAAGGGCTTGTCCAGGACATCTGCCGTTAGGATAACCCCTCCTGCTGGCGTACGTACGGCATTGTTCGGAGCATTATCGATCGCAACAGACAATCCTGGGGCATCCGAGTATGGACCGGTAATGACGGCATTGCTCACTTGCACGCGCATCCCTTCCAAGCTCTCGAAGAAGTCAATCGCATCCACATCCGGGTTGTAGGTAGCCAGGTTATCCGTATCAATAATCCGTGGAATGACTCTGCCACTCTTGCCCAGTACGATCGGAGCCGGTAGCGGCTGATTGCTGGATACAACCTCCACGGTGCTGGCATCGATACGGGTAACGGTCAGATCCGCGGCGCTGCCTGTATATTCATTCACCTTGCCCGCAGCCTTAACGAGGTCACCGACCTTCACATTGTGATTCGTCCTGTTAACTAGAATCGCTTCCGAGGTTGCTGCCAGATTATCCGCACTCGCATCCGGCTCCTGAAGATAGAAGCTGTCCGCATTCACAATGGACGTTACAATTCCGTCAACATTGCTCACGGCGCTGCCCTTGTAGAGGGACTGGTGACTTGCGCCTTGAAGCTCATGGATGGAGACGCCGTCCACCTGCTGAAGCACTTGATATGTGAAGGAATACACACTGCTTGCTGCTCCTCCAGCGACGACAATCGCCTTGATAGTCAAGTTAGCATTCACGGGGATCGGCTGGCTGTACAAAGTGCTGCTTACCGTCGGCTCAGACCCGTCCAGCGTATAGTAGATGGTTCCTCCCGCGACTGGTGTCGTCAGCCCAACCGCTTCGCCTTGGACGATCCCACCCGGCGGTACGCTTGCCTGCACGGATAGCAAGTTCTGCAGGATGTCCGAGCTGCTGCGCGGCATTAGCTCGAGGCCATAGGTCGTGTGATACGTCATGACTCCGATCACCCGCTCATAGGAGCTGCCAACCGTGAAGGCGTTCTGTGCATATCTGGCGTAGATCGTAATCTCCTTGCCTGCTGCATCCTCGGCATAGAAGGTGCTTCCGCTGCCTCTTGTCACCGTGATGTTATTGACAGCGATGAGACGGCCTTCATATTGCCCGCCGGAACCCTTCGATCCACCTGTACCAGGCACGAAGTCATTCGAGGTGAGGTCCACCGGTGCTGGTAGAGGGAGTGCCGGTTGAACGACATTCAGATAGCCGCCTGTGAAGCCGGACTTGTTCACTTCCAGCTGGACTAGGCCGTTGTAGACGGTGATTGGACCATAGGCTTCAATCTTGTCACCAGGCGCTGCATTCAGGCTGCCATTGCTCGCCCGAACGACGATGCCGGCCGTTCCGTCCTGGATATACAGATTGTCATAAGCACCGGTATTCTCCCGGTAGGTGACGATTCCCTGGATAAGTGCAGTCTCGTTCACAGCAAGCTCACGTGCGTCTCCGATTGGAACGAGGACAGGTGCGCCTGCGAGCGTGTAGCTGAACGTATTCTTGGCGCTGTCTGCTAGACCGCTCTTAGAAGCATAGGCTTCAATCGACGTTGCTGCAGTTACCGTTATAGGAGTAGAGTATAGCTCGAACGGAGCAGCCGGATCTACACGGTAATAGACACTAGCACCTACGGTATTAGAGGCTAATGTGATCTCTGTTCCCGAAGCAACCGCTCCCGCGGCTGGCAGTGCTTGTACCGGCTCAACAGCCATTCCGTAGGAAGAATTGCGGGGCTGTGGCGCTCCCGTCTGGAAGTCGGCTTGGTTGTTGTCGGTATCCGCTGCACGATCCCCTGCCGCATTCCCTTGGCGAATCGCAGCAGTAGAGTTCGTAAGTGCAGCGACTGCTGCTGTCTCGAACTCGTTCGCTGTTCCATAGCCGACGAGATCGACAACAGCGGAGGAGGCGTTCAGCAAGCGAACCTTGCCGCTTGAACTCCCAAGTGTGATCCCTCCTATTGCGTCAGGAATTGGGAGAGCTGGAGCCGTGTTCGTTCCAGCTGCTAATTGAGCTAGATAATGCTTCCCGGCCTTGATGGTTCCCGATAGAGTCATTACCGTCGTCGCAGTTGCAGTCCAAGCTGTTGCAGCAGCAGATGCATATTGAATAGACCAGTTATCCAGAATGATGTCTGCGTTAGTAGGATTGTAGAGCTCTATGAAGTCATTCTGGAGAGGAGCCCCTGAATTGCCTCCTCCACCGTACACTTGCGAGATAATGACGTTATCTTGGCTTGGCGACGCTTGCACCGACATGCTGCCAGTTCCCCAAGCACCGCTCGACAACAGGACGATTGCAAGCAGCATAGACAGCTGCCTCTGAATTAAGGAATAACGACTTCGACTCATTCCATCATCTCCTCTCTGAATGGCAACGGAACGGACAGCGCTTGAATCCAGTCATCCATCCTGTTCCAAGGTAGCAACCAAGTGTCAGTGCGACGTCAAGATTCGATATAGATTGTGTAAATCAAGAGAATTATGGATTAATGTAACAAAAGAGACCTTCGTTAAGCAATCCTACGAAGGTCTCCAGTCTGTCGTTACGATTGTTGTCGAATGGCCTCTTAACATGTCTTACACTCGCTTCTGCTTCTGCTCCTGCTCCCGCTCCCGAGCAGCGGCCAGCGACTGCTCATAGTGGCCGCGGATACGGCCTGTCATCTCAATCATTCGCTCAATTAAGAGAGCCGGCTCCACCACCCGAATCGAGCGGCCATAGGTCATCAGATAATGAGGAATCATGACGTACAGATGCTCCTCCATTAGCGTGAACCGCAGGCTGTCCTCCGTCTTCTCCTCCACGGACTGTCCGATGAGCCAATGTTCACTAATGGAATCCATAACCTCCCGATGCCCCTCAAGGCACACCGTTACCCGCTTCCCAGTTCCACCGCGGGACAGGTTGTCCAGCAGACTGCTGAGCAGATGCTCCTTCGCAGAGAAGCCTACTGGCCGGGTGAACACATCCTCCGTCATGGCCACCCCATGTATACGATCGACTCGGAAGCTCCTCATGGCTTCTCTCCCGTGGCAGTGTGCGACGACATACCACTTCCCCTTCCAATAGACCATACCATAAGGATCAATCAACCTCTCCCTAATGATCGTATCCCGCTCCTTCAGGTACCCGATGATGCTCGTCTGTCCTCTCGCAACGGCCTGCTCCAGCTGAGCCAGCGTCGCATCATGCTGAGGATCGACCCTTGGCGAGATGACATCGAAGCCGTCCATATACCGATTAATCTCGTCCAGCTGCTCCACGCTCGTATAGGTGCGCAGCTTCGTAACCGCACGGCTCAGCTCCTCCCCATAGGGATAGCCTGACGATTCCGCAGCGAAGAGAGCCGCGTGGGTTAAGGCCTTCTGTTCCTCTGTGTTGAAAAACAATGGAGCCTCTGTGAATGGCTTAAGTAGGCTGTACCCTCCGTTATGCCCCGAGTCCGACACGATCGGCACACCGCTTGCACAGAGAGCATCCACATATCGATACACGGTCCGAACATGAATCTCCAGCATCTCCGCAAGCTGCTTCGCCGTCACGCGTCCCCTAGACTTCAGAATCCACAAGATTGCCAGCATACTGTCTGCCTTAGACATTCCCTTCCACACCCTTCCACTTCATTCTATTCTACCCTCTAGTGTAGAGCATTTCGGCAGACCGGGGAACCGTATGGACGTCCGTCATAAGTCCTGATTCATCTCTCCATACCAAGGGTATATCTACCTTAACAACAACCTATTCGAATATTCCAAGGAGGAGTTAGGTATGACGACCCATAATCGCAATCTCGAGATTGAGGAACGGCATGTAGAGAAGCGTTCGGATTCCAGCCTTGTTGCTTCCACCTTCATCAAGTATGCAGCGTATTTGTTGATTTTCTTCGGAGCACTCTACTTCCTGGTGCGTTACGTCTTCCCAATGTTCTAGACAGTGGTTCCATGTGCAGCAGCGTCTCCCATTCGGGGGACGTTTTTTTTGACGAAGATGCGGGTATAGTAGGGTTAGCTGTTATGTAAGGACGTGAGGCACACCTATGACCATACCCAATAATGACTGCGACTTCTCTCCGATGAGACAGACGCTGAAGGAGGACCTCGTTAGGCTGTCTCTGCAATTGCAGAGTACGATCGACTCCTTCGACATGGACAACTACTGCATGCTCAGCGAGTTCGAATCCATTAAGAAGAACTTCATCCGGATGGAATCGGCTGCCGCAACCTTCTACCTGAACTGCTATCTGTCTCCCTATACAGATAAGTATAGAGATCTGTCCACCAGTATTCAGAACATGTCCGAGCGCAGGCATGGCGCGCTCATCGCTGTCGAACGCAGGGATGCGCTGGACCCTTATATTCATTCCGGTATGAGCGTTGAAGCCGTGATTAACCACTCACTGCTCGAATCCATCTTCTACATCGGCAGCCCTCTCCATGATGGAGCGGTGCTCATTCGCGGCAACCAGATTGTGTCTGCCCGCAACATCCTGCCGGTGTCGACGCTCGAGCACTCGGAAGAGAAGCTGGGCACCCGCCACCGAGCAGCGATTGGGCTGACCGAGCGGTGTGACGCAATTGTGCTCGTCGTGTCCGAAGAGACCGGGAAGGCATCATTCGCTGCGAACGGCGTGCTGTACCCCGTCATCACCCCCGGTATCTGACATTCCAACACCAAAAAAAGGTTGAGCATACCGCAATCGGCGGCAGCTCAACCTTTTTTTATCTGTAAAAACCTATGAATCCATTAGGGTGTACGCTTCGGAAGAAGTCTCACATAAGTGTCTGAGGCCTTCATCAGATCAAGAATATAGTCATAGTCCTTGCGATACTTGCTGAAGTCTGCGACGGGCTCCATCGTACGAATGTCTACTGCGGTGCCGTCGTCGAAGCCCTTGCCAGGAACGAATAAGATGTCGTTGTTGAAGAATGAGCCAGTAGGCAAGTAATATCGCATCCCGATCACGTTCTGATCGATATTGAGCAAGTCTTGCCCGAACGCTGTATACGACTCTAAGGGAAGAGAGATCCCCATAAGATTCGAGACGGTAGGCATGATATCGAGTTGTCCGCCTACCTGATCGACAACCTTGCCTTCCACGCCAGGTACGTGGAGGAAGAACGGAATGTTGAAGCGGCTAAGCCGCTCATGATAGGTGATGCCAAGCTGCTTGCTCACCCATGCCGGATCATTCTCCTTCGCTTGCAGTCCGAAGTGATCGCCATAGATGACTAACATCGTATTGTCCCACAGCCCCTTCGCCTTCAGTCCCTCGATGAATACACCAAGCGCATAATCGGCATAGTTGACTGCGGTCAAGTAATCACCGAGCTGAGTGCCCTTCAGCTGCTCGGGTACGGTGTAATGCTGACGGTCCCCCGGCACCTTGAATGGGAAGTGGGAGGATGTAGATACGAACTGCGCATAGAACGGCTTGTCCTGGGCGGCCAGCTCTCCCAGCTGCTCCAACCCCACCCTGTACATCTCCTCATCTGAAGCTCCGAAGTCATTGAAGTGATCGTTGTTGAAGTAAGGCTTGTCATAGTACCGATCGAAGCCCAGCGCCGGATACATCCGATTGCGGTCCCAGAACGTCACATCATTGACGTGGAAGGTTACCGCTTCATATCCGCGCTTCTCCAGCAGCCTCGGGAGACTTGGGAGGCTGCGGTCGCCATAGCCGGTTGACATCGCAATGTCACCCGTTGGGTAGATGGACGTATTCGACATGAACTCCGCATCTGACGTATTCCCTTGACCGATCTGCTGGAAGAAGTGCGGGAAGTAGAGGCTATCCTTGCCCAGCTTATTGAGCACAGGCGTAACCTCCGTTCCTTCCAGCTTCAGTCCGACCGGGAAGTTCTGGAACGCTTCCAGCTGAATAACAATGACATTCTTACCTTCCGCCGCGCCGAAGGAAGCAGGCGCATCTCCGGCGGCGAAGCCCTTCGTATAGTCGTACGTATCTTGAAGCTTCGCAGCCGCTGCAGCGGCTGTCGCTGCATCTCCGTCCTTAGCCTCGCTTACCTCCTTACGTGCCTTAAGCGCAGAGGCTGCTTGGTAATTCAGGAAGCCTAGCTGCTCCGATTGGACTAATTCATTAGGAATACTGCTTCCTATACGGATAGAACCCGCCGACATCAGAATGCAGAGCAGCACGGCCATCCCGACATAGAGCGGCTTCGCTATACGTGTGCGTGCCGTGATTCGATTGCCCTTCATGCGGTTATACCCATACATAAGCGCATATACAGCAAGATCAAGGAAGAACACATAATGGATCGGATTAATCGTAGACTTCACGCTGTCCCGAATCTGCAGCACTTGATCTAGAGCAAGCAGAGCGGTATAGGTCGGTACCGTACCGTAATAGCTGAAGTACAGCGTGGAAGCGAATAGCAGCAGGGACAGCAGTCCGTTCAGCATCCAGTAGAGGGGACCTCTCCATCTTGCAGAGGCGGCCAGCTCCACGATGCCTAACAGGATGACGATCGCAGCCGCATCCGTCAGCAGCCGAGTGACCATGACGCCGTCGAAGACGAAGGTGCGGAATAGGATCATTTTCACAAGTAGGAAGAGCAGTATAAGGACGAAGGGCGACCTGTGGTGCCCTGGCGGGGTTATATTCAACGATCATCACTCCCATCTCACTCGCATGAAAAATAAAGAAGCCGTCAACACGGACGGCGGGACATACTCCAGCTAAATCTTCATATAGACTTAATATTACTTCATTCCCCCATCATTGGGTAGTGGGAGATATAAGCAGCACATGCAACAAGGGATACCTTCAGCTCGTCAATTATAGTAATAATCTGTAAAGGGGAGCTCATCAATGAACAAAAAAGCGGTGCTCATTACAGCCAGAGGACGGGATACGTTAACAGCAGATCAGGCGGCCAGGCTGGAGAAGGCAGGTGAGATTACCTATTATTCCGCGCTAGAGCCGCTGATGGCAGACGAGCTGATTGAACGCCTCCGAGATGCCGATGTGGCTGGATTAACGCCTCGTTCGGTACCGTCTATTGACGGCTCGTGGGTGAACCGGCTTCCTCGGCTGAAGGGGATTGCGGTGTTCGCAACAGGTGTGGACTACATAGATATGAGGCTGCTGGAGGAACGGGGCATCACGCTATGTCATCTTCCTGATTATTCCACCTACTCCGTAGCCGAGCATACGATTGGTCTGCTGCTGACGATGTCGCGGCGCATGCATCTCAGCTCAGATCGAGTTCGCGGACGCGTACCCGCAGGCACCTCTGTGCAAGGCTGGGAGCTGCGAGGCCGGACGATCGGACTTGTCGGGCTTGGAAGGATAGGCTCTTACGTAGCTGGATTATGCCAGGCCTTCGGCATGAGGGTGATCGGATATGATCCTTATCTGGAGGGGAATCCTCCTGCAGGTGTACGACTGGTCTCGCTGGATGAGCTGCTCGTATCCTCCGATATCGTGTCGCTCCATTATCCTTCCGATTGGCATGGCGGACAACGGTTCGGACGGGATGAGCTGCATCGAATGAAGCCGGGAGCTGTCTTAGTGAATGTGTCTCGCTCTGCCTTGGTTGATGATGCAGCGGTCATCGACGCCATTGAGCGTCGGCAGCTTCGTGGTTATGCTGTGGACGATCGGTTCTCCTTAGCCGAGCGTGGGGAGCGTCTCATTGCTGAGGGGCGGATCGTCCAGACTGGACATACCGCTTGGTACTCTGAGGAAGTCATCGAGCGAGGCTATCATACTTGGGTGGATAATATTATCTCCCTGCTGGATGGGCAGCCTCACCATGTCGCATCCTTCTCCACATATGGCAGTGAGATTCGTCGTATGTAAGCTGGATGACCGGGTGGGTGGATGGATGCTGCTTGCAATTGGAGGAAGGATGAAGGGAGATAGGGGGATTGAAGATGCCGGATGAGAATGATAAGTATGGATTCATTAGGCTCCAGCGTATGGAGCGATGGCTCATCAGCATGCTGTGGCTGGGCGGAGTCTTCTTCACATGCCTGCTCATTGCGGTGAAGCTGCCCCGGTATTGGGAATATATTGCCTCGGAGCAGACGCCGATGACTTGGCTGCAGAGCCTGATGTGGTTCGGCTGTACTGTGCTCGCTATGCTCTGTCTCATGATGGCTTATGTGCGCGATGGATTCCACAGAGAGGCTGCGATGTGGCTCATGCTCTCCTGCGGCTTCACCTTCCTCATGCTGGATGAGCGATTCGCGATTCATGAACGCATCCGGGACCGGTATCTGAAGCCTACTGGATTCCGGCTGCTGCCTTGGATGGAAGCCGGTGATTACATCGTACTGCTATATGCAGTCGCCGCACTATTCTGCACCGTGCTCATCTATCGTCTCTTCCGTGTCCGCAGGGGCGCTCTGCTCTGGCTCGGTCTCGCTGCTCTCCTCTTCGCTTGTGCGGTAGGTGCCGATACGCTGGACGTGTCTCGGATGACGATGGCTGAGGAGCGATTCGAGCAGACGCTGGAGGAATGCGTTGAGCTCGCCGCCGTCCTCTCGCTCTTCTCTTCTATGCTGCTGATGCTCACCCATTATGTTCGCGATCGTTTAGCATCATCCTAGTTGGGTAATTATAGAAGATGACATTACATGTCTATACTGCCTTAAGGCTAGGAGGGATTCGTAAGTGATCAAACGGATGGACAAGGTGCTCATTGACTTCCCTAAGTCGGATCGTCCAGATGCGAATGCTGCCGCTGCGGTACAGGAGCTCATGGGCGGAAGATTCGGTGAGATGTCTACGCTCAATAACTACATGTTCCAATCGTTCAACTTCCGCGGCAAAAAGAAGCTTCGACCGTTCTACGAGCTCGTTGCCAGCATTACAGCAGAAGAGTTCGGCCATGTTGAACTAGTAGCTCATGCGATAAATCTGTGTGCGACGGGCACCACCAGTCCCGGTGAGCCTGACTCTGCTCCGATGAAGGAAGCGCTGGACAAGCGGAACTCGTACCACTTCATCCAGGGAGCGCAGTCGGCTCTCCCTATCGATTCCATGGGTGCTCCCTGGACAGGCGCGAATGTATTCAACAGCGGGAATCTCGTACTCGACCTGCTGCACAACTTCTTCCTCGAGTGCGGCGCTCGCACGCACAAGATGCGTGTCTATGAGATGACGGATCACCCCGTCGCCCGTGAGATGGTCGGATACTTGCTTGTGCGCGGCGGCGTTCATGTCGTCTCCTATGCGAAGGCACTTGAGGTCGCTACGGGCGTCGATGTGACGAAGCTGATTCCTATCCCGAATCTCAGCAACAAGTCCTTCGACGTCGCTCGCAAGTATGAAGCGGAAGGCCTGCATCGCAAGCTGTACACTTACAGCGATGAGGATTACAAGCAGATTCGCGACATCTGGAAGGGGCCGCATCCCGAGGACGGCTCCGAGCTCGAGGTCATCGACGGCGCTCCGGAAGGCTATCCGGTGCCAGAAGGCGAGGAGCTGACAGAAGAATTCGCTCCGGGCATCGGCCCTGAGGAATTCATGCAGATCGCAGCCCGCCTTCAGAAGTCTGCCGGGTTGTAAAGGGCCGCGCGGCTCTAGCGTTAGCTAGACGCTGTGCGGGCGCGACGTTGTACAGCGCGGGCGTGGCGTAGGCGTGGCGTAGCCTTATGTAGCAGAAGTTCTGCTGCATAAGGCTTTTTTGCTCGCTCTAACCGCATCCTTCCGCTGCAACGCCACATTCTGGCGCTATTGCGCCCAACGAGCCTCATCCTTCCGCTGCAACGCCACATTCTGGCGCTATTGACTCCAACTTACCTCGTCCGTCGGCTGCAACGCCACATTCTGGCGCTATTGCCCCCAAAGGGCCTCATCCTTCCGCTGCAACGCCACATTCTGGCGCTATTGCCCCCAACGGCATGTTGGAACTTCGCCTCCATCAAGTCCGGAGGCTCAGATGTATGTATGCTTGGCAGTCAATATCGCGGAGCTCATTCATGCTCCTCTCCCCTTAGTAAAGCGTACGCCACAGATAGAACGTGGCGTAGCTCTCCCAGCCCGGCCAAGCAGCGAACAGGTCGCTGACCTCGGTGAGTGTGGGCTTGCGATCCATAGCGCGGAGCAGCTTAATCGCGTTGTGCAAGCCCACATCCGCAAGCGGCAGTGCGGAAGGTGCCCGCAGACACCGAATCATGACATAGTTGGCCGTCCACGGACCTATGCCTCGTATGCCAACAAGCCGCTTCTCCGCCAGAGACGCGTCGCCGAACGCAAGCAATTGTTCCCTGCTGAGCTCACCGTCCGCGAGCAGCTTGGCAACGCCAATGATGTACTCGGACTTTTTGCCAGTAAGCTGCAGGGGTGTAAGGTCTGCCGTACTCAGCGAAGCAATAAGCTCCGCACGCGGGAACAGCCAGTAAGACTCCCCCTCCCAATCCAGACGCTGTCCGAATGTCTCAACGAAGCGGCGCTTCAGCGTGTAGGCGAAGGTCAGATTAATCTGCTGGCCAATGATTCCCCAACAGATCGCTTCGAACAGTTCAGGTATGCCTATGACTCTCAGACCGTAGAACTTCGCAACCACCTGATTCAACAGCTCATCTCGCTCAGCCAGCTCGTAGAACGGCCCCAAGTCCCTATCCAAGTCGAACCACTCTCGCACATACGCCGCTATCTCCAGACGAGCCAGCTCCCCTGCCTCCGCACCGCCTATCACATCCACCCTAATAGAACTCGCACCTGCACCTGCACCTGCACCTGACCCAGCTAATCTGCGCCCCCCTTCCCCTTCATCTACTCCAACTCCCGCACTGGCACCTGCCCCAGCACCTGTCCCATCTCCGCCTCTCACTCCCGCTCCCGCATCCATCTCCGTCCCACTACTCACCTGCAATAGCATATTGCCCGCCGTCGGCAGCGCGATGTACTTCAGCACACGTTGACCATCCAGCAGCCGATGCATACATTCATTCGTCGATCGTGACATGTAGGCGATGTTCACGTCCCAGCTGAACTCCTGCGGTACGCTCACTTCGATCGATAGCCTGTCGTGCTTCATCCTTGTTATGCCACCCGCCTCTCTTCCTTAAGAATCCTCATCCTACCATACCGCCCGGCCGGGTTACTTTGGTATTCTTGCTCTCCTATTCGAGCACCCTACCCATCACCCGCACGCTAAGGGTATACTGAAGACAATGGAGGTGACGCATAACCATGCCGCATACGAAGTCTCCCATCCCCCCAGTCCTCCCTACTCAGGAGCAGTGGGATGCCATCATTCAGAATGATTCTGCCTATGACGGCACATTCTTCTATGCAGTCAAGACGACCGGCATCTACTGCCGGCCATCGTGCAAGTCCAAGCCGCCGCTTCAGCAGCATGTGGAGATATTCCCTTCGCCGGACCGGGCTGCAGCCGCTCAGTTCCGCCCCTGCAAGCGATGCAAGCCGGAAGGAAGGCAGCTGCCCGATGAAGAGTGGGTGCTTCAACTAACGGAGCTGATTCAGCAGAGATACGCAGAGCCTCTCCCCTTGCAAGAGCTTGCAGATCGGATACACGGCAGCCCTTATCACATACAGCGCACGTTCAGCCGCATCATGGGGACGACCCCGGCCGAGTACACGCAGCAGATTCGCATCCAGCAGGCGAGCAGACTCCTAACGACGACCAAGCTGCCTATTACAGAGGTTGCCGCGGCTGTCGGTCTGACGAACGCTTCCCACTTCTCCACCCTATTCCGCAAGCTCACCGGCAAGACGCCGACTGAGTACCGTAACCTATCCTTAGAGAAGGAGGCACTCCTAGATGAATGAAGAAGCAATTCGCCCAGTCTACTGGACAACCTTAATGGTAGCAGACACCGCCTATATCCTCGCAGCTACCGAACAAGGCTTATGTTATGTAGGCTCACCGAACGAAGGACCATCCGCTTGGCTGACTTGGGCAAGGAAGAGACTTCCGAACCACACCCCCTTGGAAAATAACACCAAAACAAAACCCTACCAGCACGCGCTGCTCGACTACTTCCATAACGATGCCCGGACTATATCCATACCGCTGGATCTCCATGGCACTCCGTTCCAGCTCGCCGTCTGGCAAAAATTAGCCGATGTCCCCTTCGGCAGTACCAGCTCTTATTCCGACATTGCCGCTGCGTTAGGCAGACCGTCCTCGGTCCGGGCGGTCGGAACAGCGATCGGTGCGAATCCCGTCCTGATTGCCGTTCCTTGCCATCGAATCCTCGGCAAAAACGGCTCCCTGACCGGCTACCGCGGCGGTCTAACAATGAAGCGTATGCTGCTTCAGCTGGAGCAGCAAGTACCACATAGCGGGCATATCAGCTAATGACTATTCCGTTCGCGCGCTTGCTGAATGAGTAGGCGATTGTCCCAGAGCTGCTGGCGGAGATTGGTTTTGGAACCGTGAATGGTGAAGTGGGGTACGCCGTATTGCTTCGCAATCTCCATGCAGCTCCAGGTCGCTTGGTGGGACGTCGCCGTTAGCAGCATGAACATCGCTTGTGCTCTCCGGAGTCCTGCATGCATGCGATGAGGCTGGTCGCTCGGTTCATGGATCAGCTCAGCTCCCGTCTCCTTGACGACCGACTCGAACCACTTGTGCTGCCCTCCGACTATTACGATCTTGCAGCCTGTGAGGAACGGCTCTGGCTTGTCCCTTCTCTCCAAGCTCTTGCTGGCATGCGGCCTCGTCTTCGAAGATCGCTCCGCTCGCTGGGTCGTTGATTCCAGCCGGTACAGACGAGACAAGCGAGCGAATCTGCTCTCCTCGGATATATTGAATAGGCAAGGATCTCCATCTCTAGGCTGCTGAATCTCAATATCCTTCATATGCAGCGGATACCGATGGTCCGAGTTATTCATATCGACACAATAATAGACGAAGTGTTCGCCAATCTCGATGTAGCCGTCGAATTGCTGCACCGGGGAGAGACTGTCATCCCCCTGCAGGACAAGCTCAATATCGTACCGATTCGTTCCGACTGGAGTCTGCTTAGGGATGCAGCGTACTTCCGCCTCATGCTCTAGATGGAGCTGAATGACCATCGATTCTGTAATGTTGACCATTTCCTCATGCTCCAGCATGATATAACCGCCGTGATTGCGGCGATAGAACGTCCCATAGAGACTTGAATCCTCCGCCTCCAAATCATTCTCATCAAGGCTCGCTGCCGCACCTGGTTGACTGCTCTGATCTAACGCGGGCGCCTGGGCCGGTGCTTCCGCAGCCACAGCCGCTTCATTCCGCGCGGATTGCAAGGAGAGTCTACCTTCCCCTTCCTTATACTCCTCGAGCTTGTCCACTAGATCCAGCATGCTCCGAAGGCGCTGTCTGCCCTCCTGTCCCTGACTAGACAAGGAATGTGAGATCTGCTTCACTTCCAGATAGAGCCGGTCCAGCATGCGGACAGTCAGCTCGCGGATACCGACTGGCCTGTTCCGCTCCTTGTGAAGGTTGAACTCAGCCTCCTTCAGTGCTTGTTCGGATCCCTCCAGCGCAGATTGCAGACGCTGCAGATCTTGTTCCTTCCTGCGAGCCTGCTGTTCCAATCCAATGACATTCTTCTCCAGCAGCCATACCTGCTGTCTCTTGCTCTCCAGCATCGTCACGAACTCTTCATGCTCGTTCCTAAGCGCAGCCAGCTTCTCTACTAAGTTATCCTTCGCAGCGGCAAGCTGCTCACTATGACTCTCTTGCAAGCGAAGAGCCTTGCTCAGCCTCTCCTTCTCCGTCTCTGCCTGCAGACGACGTGCTCTCTCCTGCCCCAGCAGCTGCTCAAGCTGTGCTGCTCTCTTCGCATGGTCGTTGACGTTGTTGACGTCGTTAACAGACAGCTCCTGAGCACTTCCTTCAGGCTCCACTATTCCTTCAGCTGTCTTCCCTTCCTCTCCATCTTCCTTACTCTCACTGCCTCTGAACGAAGCAATCTCTCTCTCTACTTCTTCCGTGCGGTCCATTAGGAACAGAAGTCCCCAGTAATAATGCCACGGTCCATACTGACGAGTAATCGTCTCTCTTTCCTTTATGTAGGCTTCGGAAGCCTCTTCATCATCCACCTCATCCTCTTGCCATTTTTCATAGACAGGCATAATGGCCATAAGTATAGCCACGAATAGTTTCTTTTTTCCATCTTCCTTTCTGCTTTTCATCAACGCTGTTTTTTGGAAGACTAGATCTGGGAATGATCGATTAGAGGATACTTTTATTTGTATATTTAAGTAAGCAGCCATAGCAAGCTTTCTTCTGACAGACAGTTCCTTGAACAAGTGCTGAAGTGCGCTAATATCGATTGGCTTGCCGCTCTCATGCTGAATTCTTCTCCACATATCGGGATCGATGTCGTGTTCATCCAGCTCATCTGCTGTGTGACCTAGCAAGCTCCATATTTTCCTAATATCCATAATTCATATGAACCTCCTTCTTATTGGATTCTAGCTATACTCGTATAGTATACTGTACCCTTGCAGTCCCTGCCATGTCGAGTCAACACCTTGTCCACACCACGCCTACGCCCAGAAAAAAGAGGACTGCAGACCAGCCAAGGTTCCCCCGGCCAATCTAACAGTCCTCTGTTCATCTCATCTATAGAACTTACTTGCTCAGCGTCTCTGTCAGGACAGGAACGATCTGCGACTTGCGGGATACAACGCCCTTCAGAAGCGCCTTGTTGTCTTCCAGCTTCACACCGTATGCCGCCTCTACCGCTGCAGACTTAGCGCCTAGTGCCAGGGCAACGGAATCATTGTTCAGAATGTCCGTTACGACGAATACGAACAGGTCCAGCCCCTTGCTTGCTACGATATCGGAGATTGCTGCTTCCAGCTCCGCTTGCTTCGACAAGACATCATTCACGTCAACCGCGTTCACTTGAGCAATCTCAACCTTCGCACTGCCCATTGAGAACTCCTTCGCATCCAGCGACAGCAGCTGTGCGATCGACTTGTCGCTCAGGTCCGCGCCAGCCTTCAGCATCTCAAGTCCGTATGCCTGCGCATCTACGCCTGCAATCTCAGCCAGCTCGTGAGCAGCAGCAACGTCCTGCTCCGTGCAGGTTGGGGACTTGAACAGCAGGGAATCAGAGATGATCGCCGACAGCATAAGTCCCGCCGTTTCCTTCGGAATCGCTACGCCATTCTCCTTGTACAGCTTGTTCAGGATCGTTGCCGTGCAGCCAACCGGCTCCGCGCGGAAGTACAGAGGCTGGCTTGTCTCGAAGTTGGCAATCCGGTGGTGATCGATGACTTCCAATACGCGTACTTGATCGATATCGGCTGCGCTCTGCTGGCGCTCATTGTGGTCAACGAGAATAACGCCGTTCACTTCGTTCGCTACCGTCTCCACTAGACGAGGAGCAGCCTTCTTGAACGTGTCTAGCGCATACTGAGTCTCGCCGCTTACTTCGCCAAGGCGAACCGCTTCCGCATCTACGCCCAGCTTAACCTTCAGTTCTGCATAAGCAATGGCCGAACAGATTGTATCTGTATCGGGATTTTTGTGTCCGAAGACAAGTACCTTTTCCATGAGAATAATTGCTCCTTAGTTGGTAGATTAGGGCAGTCCTCATAACCATGATTGCCGCCCCGCGCAGCTCCTGCTGCTTCACTATGAACCATTATAACGAACATCTCACCGTATTCCAATTCCTATAATGAGTTTATTGCCCTAATGCCGCTCATGTATTGCAAAAAAAAGAACCCTAAGAAGTTGTTCCCCTCTTAGGGTTCTGATAGGTATGGACTATTCACGCCGATGCTTGGGCGAACTTCACAAGGATATGAGCCAGCTTGTGCCGCTCTTCCTGATTGCCTGCCTTCCACAGCTCTTGAAGGAGCTTCTCCTCTTGATTGCGAGGCTCTTCGTTGGCAGCAAGGTAATCCCCCACCTTCTCCGCTGTCCTGGCGAGCTGCTCCTCGCTGAGACCAAGCTTCTCTGCCAGCTGAATTCGCTTCGCTAAGTATTGCCTGAATTCGTCGAAGTTGCGCAAGATCTCATCCTTCTTGTCCGAGCCGATGCGGTCCATTGCTCCCCCCACCTGCTCCTCGGCCACTTGACCTTCTCTGTCCACAATATGGTTGTATTCTGCCATGGGTAACGCCTCCTCTATCGGAATTGTGTTCCCCAACTATTAACCGATCTGCTAGGGCTGTAATCAGCCGCCAGCTAGCGATGCTTCCTCCGTCTCATCCACTTCAGCTGGCGATTCACTATTATGGGAGCTCCGATGCTCCAGATCGTAGCGACAGGCACCGATTGCAAGTATCGGTCGAATGCCCAATAGATGACGCTGCTGCCGACCAGATCCACGATGACGAATTGCTTGAACACATACGCCGGAATAACGACAATCACAATATTCGGATTCGCTCTAGGCAGCAGCCTCACGGCTTCGCCCTCCCTTGTCAGGCTGCCCTGCAGCCTTAAGTTAGCAAGCAACTAGCAATGCTTCTAACTTATTCTGCTGCAAGCTACGTTATACGCGGTCAAGCTCCCATATACGCGGTCAAGCCCCGGCTGTATTAGCCTGGGCTTGACCTTGTTGTGGACAGGGAGCCGCCTACTGGCTGCTCCCTGTCTTATTGGCAGGAATCTCAATTCTGACTGTCGTTCCAATGCCGACCCCGCTGCCGAAGGTCACTCCGTAATCTGGTCCATACTGCAGCTTGATTCGCTCATCAACGTTCCTGATGCCATATCCGTTGGAATGACGGCTTGTCGAGACCGACTCCTCCAGTTGATCCTTGCTCATGCCTATCCCGTCATCAATGATGAGGAATACAATTCGGTCATTCTCCACATACGCACATAGCTTGATAGTCATCCTGCTGCCGAAGAAGGCATGCTCCAGCGCATTCTCAATGAACGGTTGAATGATGATCTTAATCGTCTCATGGCCGAACACTTCAGCCTTAATGTCGTACCACACTTCCAGCTTGTCCCTATACTTAATCTGTTGGATCTCGATATAGGTCTTCGCTTGCTCAAGCTCCTTCATGATTGGAATAAGCGTCTTGCCCTCATTCAGAGTGAGCCGATAGAACTTAGCCAGCCCCATGACCATGTCATGCAGCTTGTCGATCTCCCCGAACTTCGCCAGACGAGAGATGGAGGACAGCGTGTTGTATAGAAAATGTGGATTAATCTGCGCTTGGAGAGTCTCCAGCTCCGCTTCCTTCTTCTGAATGTTCGCCAGATACACTTCCTGGATCAGCTCATCAATATCTGTGCCCATCTTGTTGAACGCATCGGCAATCTGGGTGAACTCATCCTTGCTGGATCCACTGTAATAGATTCGCTTGGTGAACTCTCCGCTTCTCAGCGCATTCATTGACGTGATGACCTTCTGCACTCGAACGGAGAAGTATCTGGAGATGAATGCTCCAATGACAAGCAGGACAATCACACTGATGAAGCATACGAGCAGCGTAATATTCCGTACCTTCTTGGCATCCCTCTCCAGCACTTCGTTCGGAATGAAGGCAATCAGCTTCCAATTCAATCCTGGCAGATTCTCTTCAATCCTTAGGGAGTCGCTGCTGAGTGGAATATTAGCCTCCATGTTAGCAAGCACCTCGGGACTGCCTGAAGAATGCAAGGGTCGTTCATGCTCATCCAGGACCACGATTCCGCTGTTGTCACTAATCTTGTGATAGTCAGCAGCAGCCAGCAGATAATCCAGCTCCGTAATAATACGAATTAATCCGAAGGTGCTCTGCTTGTCGAAGTCAATCATCCTGCGAATCATGGACAGATTATTGTAGGTGCTGTCATTCTCTACCTGACGCCAGGTATATTCATTGCCCTTGTAGGCCTTCACTGGAATAGCACCGTCTGAGGCCCAAGGAAGACTCTGGAACCACTCCTTGTCTGCAAGCCGGCTAAGGTGATAGAGATCGAATCTGCTCACGTCCGCAAGAGGATTCTTGGTCGAATCCGTGCCCTCATAGATCTCAGGGACGGTCTCCTCATCGAAGTAGATTCGCATCTGCATACGGCTGCTGTCGCGAGTAACTGCATTGTGCAGAGTAGGCAGAATATAACTCTGAAGCGTCTCATACGAGGTCCATCCGGCACGATACGTCCGAAGCATCTTCTGCAGCGTTAGGTCGAAGAACAGCTGGTCAGAGATCTTCTTCATCTCTTCTGACTTGTACGTAATATTATCCCGCATCTGCAGCAGCGTTCCATGCAGGTTATCCCTTGCCTGCTCACGAATGGATTCGACTGAAGTGCGATAGGCGAAGTAGCCTACGGTGCTTACCGGAATAAGGACGAAGATCAGATATGAGATCATCAGCTTGTAGCCGAACGATAGATAGTCGCTTCGACCGTTGATCAGCCTTCTAAGCTTGTTCAGAATCATCCGCTAAGCTTGCCTCCGGTATTCGTTCGGAGTGACCCCGTAACGTTCCTTGAACAGCTTGTTGAAGTGGGTCAGATTCTTGTACCCCACCTGCGAAGCTACTTCATATACCTTAAGCCTCGGGTCCTGCAGCAGCTCATGCGCCTTCTCCATCTTCCTGCGGACGACATAGTCGCTGAAGTTGGTGCCCGTCTCCTCCTTGAACAGATGTCCGAGGTAATTCGGGGAGAAGGAGAATTGCTCTGCTACGTCTCTTAGGACGATATTGCCGCCAAGCTTCCCTTCCACATACTCTTCAATCTCGCTAATAATCTTGGAGTTCTTCTTCGCCTTCTTAAGCTGCAGCAGCTCCGAGATCTCGAACAGCCTTCTCCTGAGCCACGATTGAATATCATCCACCGTCTCGAAGTGGAACAGAATATCCAGTTGGTTGAACGGAATGCCTAGAATACTCTGAAGATTCTCGTTGAGGCCCGCCAGATAAGTATCCAGCTTCGATATAATATACAAGGTGAAGTTATGAACCGTAAGCTTCTTGCCAAGCTGCTTGATCATGACGAACAGTTCTTCCAGGCAGTCGTCTACGCGGACAAGCTCATACTGAGACATAGCTGAGAATAGCTGATTAAGCACCTCGTCAAGGTCGTTCACTTCGCGAAGAAGCAGGTCCTGAGTATCATGAGGGGTAATGACTCTGTTCTTCCCGCAGAAGATCTTGTAGTCAAGGGCAGTTCGTGCCTCGCTATAGGCAAGGGGCAGCTGATCGATGCCGCTCACCGCATTCGATAATCCGATAGTGACAGTAAGCGCAAGCGTGTCGCGAACGAGCTGAAGCAGCTCCTGGAGCTTAGCTAGCCCATCACTCTCTCGGAGCACCAGCAGCATGACGAATGGCTCCACTCGAATCTGTAGGACAATATCACTTGACCCCGCATACTCCTGAATGAAGTGACTCCATCTGGACAAGAAGCGAGTGCGCTCTTCCTCACTGCCTCCTCCCCACTTCAGACCTAGATCGTCCACCTCTACGAGAGCAGCCTGCACCTCCCCTGCGGTGGATGGAATGCCTGCTTCTTCCAGGTAGGCGGACACTGACTCGTAGGTTGCTTCGCCCCGGAACCATCTGAGCAGCAGCTCGTTCAAGGCAAGAGGTATCGTCTCCTGATAGGCTTGCTCTAGCCGGCTTCGCTTCACACGATCGTCTAATCCATGCCTTACTTCGCCAAGCAAGCGGATGAGCTCCTTATCATCTACCGGCTTCAGCACATAGCCATGAGCATTCATCTCAATGGCCTGCTTCGCATACTGGAAGTCCTCATGTCCGCTGACGAACAGCACCTGCAGCTCTGGCTGCAGCTCCTTAGCTAGCCGGACAAGCTCCAGACCTGACATGATGGGCATACGAATATCCGATACGAGAATATCCGCCTTCTCTTGACGAAGATAATCAAGCGCTTCGAATCCATTGGACGCTGCGCATACGACCTCCATCCCGAGCTCCTGCCATGGCAGCAGTCTCTCCATCCCTTCCAGATCCAGCATTTCATCATCTGCAAGTACTACCCGATACACGTCTGTCACCCTCTCTAGCATGCCCGCAACATACAGCAAGCGCGGGTAAGATATACCTATAGTTTATCTTCCCCGCGCCTATTTTGATATATCTGAGATTATAAGCTTAAGCCTATTTGCCAGCCAGCTTAGCCACGTTTTATTGCCACATCTTCGTTTTGTAAGCCAGCAGCTTTTCATAGCCTTGTGCGTTCGCTTCTGCTTCTGCTTTTTTCAAGACAGCAACGACTTCATCATCGCTTTTTGCGAACAGCGCTTGTGCGAAGTATTTCTTGAAGATATCATCTACAGCTGTCTTAGCGATACCTTCTTCGGAATCACCGCTCGGATTAAGGTTAACGAACGGCGTTAGATCCTTAGAGGTTTTCCAAGTGATGGTGGATTGCATCGTATTCGTCCACTGACGCTGCTCCGGCTTCATTTTCTGTTCCAAGCTCATCTTCATCGTATCCAGATAAGTTGTATTACCTGTAAGCATAACAGCCCCGAGCTTCTCCTTATCCTTGTCTGCTTGCGGTGTGCTGAACCAAGTGTCATTCAACTTAGGATATTCATTCTCATCCAGCTCAGACCAGTACTTGCCCTTCGGACCGTAGAATACCGTTGACGTTCCTTCAGGACCTGTCAGCCAATCGAGATAGGCGAAGATTCCTTCCGGATTCTCGGCAGCCGTCGTAATGACGTTAACGTTCCAGCCCAGCTTGTTGAAGGTGTTCGGATAGATCTTGTTCTTGTCCAGACCCGCCTTGTGCAGCGGCCAGATTACATCATATCCGCTGTCTGGGTCAGCCGCACGCATCGTGTTGTTCGCTTCTGCAACAGATGGCTCCAGCACAGAGTAGCTTACATAGACAGCCACGCGGCCAGCTTTAATTTTCTCCGTAATCTGCTCCTTCTTCTGCGTAAGCGTATCTTGCGTAATCAGCTTCTCACGGAACAGCTTGGAGCTGTACTGCATTGTCTCCACGAACGTTGGATCAGAGAAGAGGGACACGAACTTATCTCCGCTCGGTACTCCGCGCTCACCAATCCATGTCGTCACATAATCTTCAGCGAATCCGGATGCCAGAATATTAACCCCTTGACCTTCCACATCGGTCTCCAGAGGCACGACATTCGGATACTTCTCCTTCACCGACTTCAGGTATGCGTACAAGTCATCGAACGTCACCAGCTTAGGAGAGCCCAGCTCCTTGTAGATCTTACGGTTAATCAAGTAGCCTGCATTGCCGTTAGGCGTTGTCGTATACCAGTTCGGGAACTGATACAGCTTGCCGTCTGAGGAGCGAAGCATGTTCAGTGTCTCTTCGCCGGCCCACTTCTTCAGATTCGGATACTTATCCAGATACTCATCGAATGCTACGAGCTTACCTGCCGTTACGAGCTTCTCAACATCAGCTCCGCGGTCTAGCATGATGACGTCCGGCAGGTCATCGCCAGCGAGCATCGTGCTCATCTTCTGCTGCGCAGCTCCGCCCGATTGAATCGGCTCAACGGTAATCTTCATCTCATCTCGCAGCCATTGTGAAGGAATATCTTCACCCCAAGGCGCTGTCGTCATCCAGTCATAATTGCCATAGAAGCTGAAGTTAAGCGGCTGGCTGCCAAGGGTGAACGCAGCAGATTGCTCCGTGCCTTCCTTGCCGCCATTGTTCGTTCCTCCATTATTAGCCGGAGTATTCTTATCATTGCTGTTGCTGCAAGCTGTCAATGTTGCTGTTGCGGTGAGTAATAGAACTAGTACAGATCCGACCACTTTTTTTGCTCTCATGCCATGTAACCCCTCTCATTATTGTCTATATAGATAGGCTCAGGCGGAGTCCTGTACGGACGCGAACGCCGCCTGAAGCCAGTCTAGCCCTTAAGCGAACCAACCAGCACACCCTTGACGAAGTACTTCTGCAGGAATGGATACACTAAGATGATAGGCAAGGTCGCCACGATCATGGTTGCCATACTGAGTGACTTGCTCGTCACACTAGCTGCACGGTTCGCTGCGTCGATTGCCGATGCATTACCGCCTGTCTGAGCAGCCAGCATCTCCGTAGCTAGATTCGAATTAAGAATCTGCTGAAGTATGGACGAGATGGGCAGCAGGTCCATCTTGTTAATGAAGATGGTCGCTGTGAACCAATCATTCCAATGGTAGATGGCCGTGAAAAGAGACAAGGTGGCGAATACGGGACCCGATACCGGAACGACAATTCGGACGAAGGTACCGAAGTTGCTGCAGCCGTCAATTCTAGCCGATTCTTCAAGACCGTCGGGCAGCTCCATGAAGAAGGTTCGGAATATAATCATATTCCATACCGATATAATCGTTGGAATCACGAGTACCCAGAACGTGTTGTTGAGGTGCAGCTCACGGTTAAGCATGAAGAATGGAATTAATCCTCCGCTGAAGAACATCGTAACCACACAGTACATCATGTAGCCTTTTTTGAACAAAATATTGCTCTTAGACAAGCCGTAAGCCAGCATAGAGGTGAATACGATGGATAGCACGGTTCCTGTAACCACTCGAAGGACCGACACTAGAAATCCGTGAGTCAGTCTGCCATCGCCGAACACCAGCTTATAATTCTCTGTGGTGAACTCTCTCGGCCAGAAGGTAACGCCGCCGAATGCGGTGTCCGAGCCTGAATTGAAGGAGATGACGATTGCATTCCAGAACGGATATAGGGTAACGAAGCCTAGAAGGCTGAGCAGGAGATAGATGACGACTTGGAAGCTCTTCTCACCGCGGCTTAACTTCATCATGTAGACAACCCTCAATTCCTCGTAATGACGATTAGTAGACTACCACAAGCTATGGCCGAATCTCCGTGCAAGCTGGTTCGCTGACACGAGCAGCCCTACGCTGAGCACCGCCTTGAACAGTCCAACCGCTGCCGCATAGGAGAAGCGCTGATTCTGAATACCTGTACGATACACATAAGTGTCGATGACATCCGAGACGTCTCGGACGATCGCATTCGCGCCATTGTTCGTCAGGATGAGGATATCCTCGAACCCTGCATTCAAGATGTTGCCGACGGCAAGAATCATGAAGATCAGGATGACAGGCAGGATGCTTGGCAGCGTAACTGAGAACATCTGCCGGAACTTGCTCGCTCCATCCATCGCAGCCGCTTCATACAGATGCGGGTCAATGCTCGCAATAGCTGCAAGGTAGACAATGGACGCGAATCCGATCTCCTTCCACACATTGGCCGAGATGAGAATACCCCAGAAGTAGCTTGGCTCCGACAACCAGTTGATCGGCTCATCAATCATCCCAAGCTTCATGAGCAGGATATTCACACTTCCGTTATCTACGGACAGCAACGAGATCGTGAACCCGCCGACGACGACCCAAGAGATGAAGTGAGGGAGGTAACTAACCGTCTGTATTAATCGCTTGAAGAACATCTTCCCTACCTCATTCAGCATGAGTGCCAGAACGATCGGTGCCGGGAAGGAGATGAACAGCTTAAGCATACTGACAACAATGGTATTCCTCATAATCTTCCAGAAATCCGGAGAATCGAAGAACATGCGGAAGTGCTTCGTGCCCACCCAAGGGCTGTCTCCGAACCCGCGGAACAGGTTGTAATCCTGGAAGGCCATGAGAACTCCGTACATCGGGATGTAGCTGAATACGAAAATAAGCAGTATACCCGGGAGCATCATAAGCTGAATATCCCATTCTCCGCGTAAGCGCTTCAGCAATTGTCCGGCTAATCTCATAGGATGTCCCCTCTCTTCCTTGTCTCTGTTGTATAGCTTCATCATACGCCTGGACCTATTCCAGCTCAATCCACGAGCTCAACGAAAACTACACCGGTGCAACGGAGTTGGGAGGAAGAGGATGATTACAGTTGCGCTCTAAATTATGTTATGATTTTCACTGCGTACAAAAAAGAAATGAGGAAACGAAATGAACGAGTTGCAACGCACGCTAAACGAATCAATGGAATCAGGTTCTTACCAAACGAATCCTGTCATGAATTTGATTATCGATGATGATGCCAACTATCATGCTGTGCTTGTCATTGTCGGCAGTTGTATCGTGCTCGCATTTGCATGGCTGAGTATTTATTTTTGGATTAGGTTCAAACAAACGTCTAAGACCAATGAATTGAGATGGGGCTTTGAAAGAAAAGTATACTTTTCCTTTGGGATGTTAAGCAGCACGGTCGCCTTATTCATGATGCTGATTGTCGCTGCAAATGTATCCAATGTGTTAAACCCCGTACATGGCTTTTCATTATTTGTTGAGTTATTTTTTTCTATGAAAGGAGTACCAATATGAACGATCAACGCCATAGCTTCAGTGAGTGGGTAAAGTCCGGCAGTGAAAACATACCACCCGATATTAGAGAAGGTATTCATGGACGGTTTGAGTTTCATAGCACAAAAGCTATAGTCTGCGGAGTCTTACTCCTATTGTTCGTGATGCTGAGTAAAAGGATCTGGACTGCACTCATTAAAAAATCTCGAGTAGCTCCTATAAAATGGACATTCAAAGAACGAGCATATCTGGTATGTGGAGTCGCTACGGTTGCTCTATCTCTACTCATGATGATCATCGTCGCAGCAAATATGCAAGGCGCAATTGCCCCACTATCGACCTATCTGCTCGGCTTGATGCAATAACAGCAGTTACCACCGATTGCTAGATGCCGAACAGCCCTCATCATGATGACATGGCGGGGGCTATTCGGCGTTAATGAAAAAGGCGATTCAAAATGCCGGAGCATTCTGAAACGCCTATATTCATTATTATGCGAGCTAGAGCTTCAGCTCTACTTCTGCGCAGCCAGCCACTCGTCCAGCTGCTTCTGCTTCTCCGCAATAATCTTGTCTGCTCCAGCCTTCTTCAGCTTGTCTAGGAACTTCGGATACTGCTTATCAATATCTACGACACCAAGCTCCAGATGGTCGAATTCCTTCATGACCGCAGCAACCTGGGCAGCCTCTGTCTTGATCGGCTCTGGATTGAAGTTGAATCCGAGCAGCGGGGATACCTCTGCAGAGTTGTTGATCTCCTCCGTCTTCTCCCAGTTGCCGACATCTCCCTTGGAACGATAGTACGCGTTGAATTGATTGCCGAAGATCCAGTCCGTATTCGGACCGTAGCCGCTGTCGGCAATCGCTTCGGCTACTTGACCATCAACCAGCTTGTAGTGCTTGCCTTCGATACCGAAGCACATCAGATTGTACAATTCCTTATCTGTGTTAAGCAGCTCGATGAGCATAGCCGCCCGCTCTGGATTCTTGGACGTGCGAGAGATGGCGGTCAGAGTAGCCGTCGTTGAAGTGATCGTCGCCTTAGTTAACGGAATATACGTGAAGTCTTGAGCGAAGCGATTCTTCTCCTCCGACGCGACACCCGGCTTAATCGGCTTGCCCAGCATGGACGCGAAGCCGCCTGCCTTCATCTTAGGTGTATTGTCAATGTTAGGCAGGAAGTCGTCGAAGAAGAGGTAGCCCTTCTTGAACCAGCCATTCGTCATAGCCATCCAGTCCTTGAATGCTTGGGATTCATATTGGTTAACGACCTTCAATTCATCCGTCGCCTCGCTTGATACCCAGCCAGGCAAGCTAGTATCACCAATTGCGTCCATATTCGAATACCCAGGGTCACGGCTGAAGTTCAGCTCATAGATCGGGTGAACCTTGCCGCCCTCTCCCTTAATGACTTGCTCATAGAAGGGCTCCATATCGTTGTACCTCTTCACGCTGTTAGGATCCAGCTTATACTTCTCAGCTAAGTCCGTACGCACAGCTACACCGGTTGGCATGGCCATAATCTGCTTATTAATGGAACCATAGATCTTGCCATTCACACGGGTACCATCCCACAGCTTGTCAGTGAAGGAGCTCTTCACAGTAGGAGCGTACTTGTCCAGCAGGTCATCCATGGGCAGGAAGGCATTCTTCGCTACGCTCGTGTAGTAGCTGTTCGGCAGCCAGGCCGCTGTGAACACGAGGTCGAACGGATCACCCGCTGCTGACATCACGTTGACCTTCTGAGCGAAGTTATCCCAAGTAAGCGGATACAGCTTCACGGTAGCGTTGATCTTCTCCTTCGTAATCTTGTTCACTTCCGCTTGCACGGCTGCTACATCCGTCTGCTCGGAGAAGGTCAGGTAGTAGTAGCTGAGCTCTACTTCCTTCAGAGGCTCTGTTGACGGCTCTGGTGAAGCGCTGTTCTCTGACTCGCTGCCTTGATTGCCATTGCTGGCTGTTCCATTCCCATTGTTCGACGAGCATGCACTGAGCAGCAGCGCAAGACTCATCATCATAGCCAGCAGGATTAGTCCTGCCCGTCTTGCTTGTTTCCCTTTTTTTGCAGCCATTTGCTGAAGCCTCCCCTAACATTCTTAGATATGCGATGGTTGCTCTCTGGCATCCACAACCCGACTATAAGGGAGCGAAGCCGTCGCTGCCTACAGCAAAAAATAGCTTTTTGCTGCAATACTATGCTTCAGAATCCCGCTCCCAGCAACAAAATCAGGCGAATGCTGCGGTTACCCCTTAAGCGCTCCAACCGTTAAGCCGCGAACGAAATATTTCTGGAAAAACACATAAACAAATACGATAGGTCCAATCGCAACAATAGCGGTTGCCATGCGAATGGTCAAGGCCGGCAGCTGTGCCCCGGTTGTCATTGGCAGCATTTTCATCGACTCCACGCTTGAAATTAAGTTGAATAGGAGCAGCTGCAGCGGCCTCAGGTTCAAGTTGTCAATGAAGAGCAGCGCCATCATATATTCGTTCCAGAAGCTCAAGCTATAGAACAAGCCGACCGTAGCCAGCACCGGGGTGGACAGAGGGAGGACAAGCTGGAAGAACAGCCGGTATTCCCCTGCCCCCTCCAGCTTCGCCGATTCCATCACTTCCTCAGGCAGCTGGGAGAAGAAGGTTCGCATGAGGAGAATATAGAAGGGCGTGACCAGCATCGGAACGATGAGTACCGCCAGCGTATCTCTCAAGTGGAAGATCTGGGAGATGACAATATAGTAAGGCACGAGCCCCCCGCTGAACAGCATGGTGAAAAAAACATAAAACGTGAGCGGCCCCTTCAGCTTAAAATACTTGCGGGACAGCGGATAGGCGAGCAATGCATTCACGATAACACTGGCTATCGTACCGACTACGGTTACGAAGATGGTCACCCCATACGCACGAAGGATGGTCTCCGGCTGCTTGAATACATACTCGTATGCAAGCCATGTGAAGTCATGTGGAAGTAAGGAATAGCCAAGTGTAGCCAGCGCTTGTTCCTCAGATAAGGAAGCCGACAGGACGACAACTAACGGGATTAGGCAAAACACGCTAAATGCAGCAAGGCAACTATACATGATGACTCGGCCTATGCTCCACTTCTTCTTGTACTGCGTCTGTAGTGCTGGCATCATTACGCTCACCTCTGATGAATTAGAATAGGGCACTGTCCGGGTCCAATCGACGAACTAGCAGATTAGAGGCCAGGACGAGGATGAAGCCGACTACTGCTTGGTAGAAGCCCGCTGCAGAAGCCATGCCTACATCGCCGGTTACTCGCAGCGCTCGGAACACATACGTATCGATAACATCGGTCGTAGAGAACAGATTGCCGAAGTTGGTCAAATTGTAGAACATGCCGAAGTCGGCGTAGAAGATCTTGCCGATGCTGAGCAGAGTCAGAATGATGATGAGCGGGCGGATGAGCGGGAGCGTGATATAGGCAATCTGCTGCAGCTTGTTCGCCCCGTCGATACGTGCAGACTCGTAATATTCATTGCTAATGCCCATCATCCCTGCGAGATACATAATAGAACCATACCCTGCTCCCTTCCAGATTGAGATGACCACGAGAAGCGCTGGCCACAGCTCCGCATGGTTGTACCAGCTCACCCCTTGCAAGCCGAAGACACTTAAGAAGCTGTTCACGAATCCCTTGTCCTGCAGGAAGGCAACGGCGAAGTAGCCGACGATTACCCAGGATAGAATATAAGGGAAGAAGAAGGTGGACTGGAAGAAGCTTCCCCACAGCTTGCTGCCCACTTCATTCAGCAGGAGGGCAAGCAGGATGGAGAACAGGGTGCCGCACACGATGAACAAGGCATTGAGGAAGAGGGTATTGTACGTAATTCTCCAGGCGTCAGCAGAGCCGAACAGGAACTCGAAGTTACTGAACCCGACCCATTCGCTCCCTAAGATGCCCTTGTCGAACTGATAATTCTTGAAGGCTACAATAATACCGAACATAGGCAGATAAGAGAAGCAGAATAGCAGGATTAATCCCGGCGCTGCCATGCTGAGCAGCGGGGCGTTACGGTGTATGAGGCTTTTGGAACGAGATTGGCTTGTCACGGACGGTCATCCTCTCTAGTAACTTGAGTTCATAGCGCTAGTATAGTCTGGTTCCTGCAGCTCTCACTAGAAGAAGGAGTGGTGAATTACAAGCGTTAGCGAACATGGAATGGTGTAAAATGTGGCGTAACACAACAAAAGACGGCGATTCGACACAAATGGGCTGTCCCCTCGGCGGTAATTGCCTCAGAGGACAGCCCTCTGTGTAGGTACTAGAGCTTGATGAGCTCTACATCGTCCATGTTGAGCCATTCATTGGCATCGGCTTCCGAATAGAAGCCGAACTCAATCTGTCCATTGGTAACAGGTATGTTCGGTACCGTCACCTGCGTCCAGGCACCTGTTGCGGGTATCGCCGTATTGCGCTCACTTCCTCCGAAGCTCTTCGCGAAGAGAATGGCCGTATTCTGCCCTCCACTGGAACGAACCCATGCCTTCAAGGTGTAGGTACCGTTGCTAACGCTGACGGTCTGTGCGGTTAAGATCGTATACGCACTCGCCTTCCAATGAGCAATCTGATGGGTGCCTCCATGAGCGTCCGCAGCATACTCCGCATAGTCCGCATCATTCGTGCCATCAGGTGTCCACGTATACCAGCCTGTTATGCTCTGGCTGTAAGCACCGTCTGCTTCAAAGCCTGCGTTGGAGAGAGTAATGGACTGGGCGGGCTGTTGAACGGTGATGGTGGTTGATGCCGTCTTCGACGAGCCGTTCCGAGCCGTCGTTGCGGTCAAGGTCGCTTGACCTGGAGACTTCGCAATGACCCTTCCACTCGCATCAACAGAAGCGACAGCAGAGTTGCTGCTGCTGAACGTCGTGATGGGATAGAGATCAACGTAGCCTCCGCCTGCCTGCCACTTCATGCTGAGGACAGCACTGCTTCCTGAACGCATCGTCTGGGAAGGAGCTGTAAGCGTCATTGCCGTGAGGCCGGAGACTCCGTTCCCAACATTCACTCGTATAGACTGACTGTGTCCCGTAGCGCTGTTCGTGACCGTAATCTTAGCCGTTCCGTTATTGACGGCAGTGATAAGGCCGGCGGCACTGACCGTTGCAGCGGCTGTGTTGTCCGATTGGTAAGTCAGGCTGGCAGCTGGCAAGGAATAGCCGAAGCCGTCTCCCGTCTCAGCATGGACAATTAATTGCTCGGTCTTCGTCTTGTCGATCAGCACCATCTCCTTGCCGCTGTGTGAGCTCGCAGTCTTGATTGTTAGATGATGAATTGCTGCGGCGAGACCTGATGGAGACTGTCTGTTCGGCCCAATGAGCTGCAGATCGAACTCATTAGTACCGGCAGCCAGTGCAGTCGATGAATGGATGAGACGGAAGTCCTCCGCTGCCGGGTTCATGAAGGCGGTATAGTCGGTATAGGTCGTATTATTCTGATTAAGAATGCCGTAATCCTCAGCAGGCACCCCAATGCCAGGTGTACTGACGATAACATTGCGGAGCAGCTGATTATACATCGGATCTTCTGTACGATCCGTAAGTACTGTCGCAATCTCGGGATACTTACTCGTCCAAGCGGAGCTTGTATACGGAACTCCGCTTAAGCTGTCTAGCGGTGGTGCATACCCAGTCTTGATGACATTAATAGATGCTGTGGAATCGAAGATTTTGTTATCAGCGATGAGGTTGCTCCTGCCTCCATGAATGAAGACGGCAAGCGAGCATCGCTCGAAGATGTTGCCGACTACCATTGTCCCGCTAATGTAATTATCAAGATAGACAGCAGTAGCCTTGATGCCGGGCCCCTGACCCTCGCCTACGATGTCGTGGAAGTAGTTGTATTGAATCTTGTTGCCCCACATGGAGAAGTCATTGTACGCATAGATGGCTGAAGAGTCATTCGTCTCCTTCACCACATCGTAGATCTCATTGTACTCTATTATGTTGTCATTGCCTGAGAATTGAATGGCCTGATGCGGCGAATCGTGGATGAGATTATGCGTTACCTTATTACCAACACCGCCAAGCTGTACGGCAGGGGTGTAGGTGCGTGTGATCTGTGAGAACTTGTGAATATGATTGTCCGACACAAGATGTCCTGCAGCTGTTAGTGTGCTGCGGTCTCCTCCGCTGACATCCACCCCGCCTTGTCCGAGCTCTGTCATCTCGTTATTCGTGACCGAATGACTGGTGCCTCCGGCAAGTGTAACGGCGTACAATCCGGTCGAGCGGAACAGATTGCCTGTAACCTGAATATGACTGCCTCCTGTGACGGTCATTCCCTTGCCTCTCGTTCCTTCAAGTGTCATTCCCCTCCAGATGACATGAGAGGTGCTGTTCAAGCTAATCATATCGTCGGTAAGCTGGGTGAACAGCACTTCACTCTGCGCGAGACTTGTGAGCGGATAATAATACAGCATGCCAGATGAGCGGTCGAGATACCACTCCCCCGGGGTATCGAGCTCCTCCAGAATATTGTAATAATAATAACGCTGTCCTGCAGTGATGGGTGCCCAAGTCTTCTGAGCGGCTGTAATCTTCTTCGCACCTGTGTCGATACTGCTTATACGGAGATTATGAATGGCGTAATCGTACGCCCAATAACCGTTCATCCACACGTCGGTAATCTGCGACCAGCCAGATGGTCTCGCATCGGCATAGCCGAAGGTTGGCCCCCGATCGACATTCTGCCCGAACTCCAGCGATCCTCCCGCATCATAGATCTGTCCAGTGAGTACGAATCCTGTATTCGGCCATCTGGCCAGAGTCCGAGGCTCGTGGTCTACGATAAGCTGCGGATCGGCCGCTGCAGTAGGGAAGCCGAAGCCGTATTGCTGCAGCGATCCGTAGTTGGTGACGCCTTGTGCAGACAGACTGACCACCTTAACATACGGTCTTGCCGCTGATGGAATGCGGGTAATAGCTGCTTGATCGGATACAGCTGTGAAGGAAGAGCCGCTCAGCTTCGCTCCCCCCAATAGCCTGACCTTCTCTCCTGGATATGAACTGTAGACGACGGGCTTGCCGCTCTCCCCGCTGTCTTGACTGCCGAGTGAGAAGGTCTGCGACAGCGTATAATCTCCCTGCCTGACATAGACGATGACCCCTCCTGCCGGCAGTCCGCTGGAGGACTTGAGCTGTCTGATCTTATTCCTTGCTCCCTCAAGCGTGCGGAACGGACTGGCTATCGTCCCCGTGGCGGTCGTGTCATTGCCGAGCGTTGACACGAACAGCTCTGCAGGGGCTGCGCTTGCCGCAGCATAGGTCAGCTGCACGCTGCCAATTCGGTAGGACCATCTTGGATTAATGGGGCCAGTCAATGTCATCTTGAGATACTTGGTTCCTGCTGGCGGGGTGCTCTTCAGTGTCACATTGGCACGATTCCATCCCCCGCCGAAGTCCATCGTATCCTGCTCGGCTAGCATCTCCTCCTGCCAGGTCACAGCATCTGCTGATGTGTGTATACGGATAGAGGAGAGGGCATTGCCATAGTAAGTTCGATGATAGTAGACCTTGGCTGTTAGAGCTGATATATGGTCATAGCGGTAGATGAGATAGGGCTCCGTCGCATCGGTAGCGCTGGGTGACTTGACCAGATTGTAGGCATCTGCCGGAGCACTGCCTGTTACCGCAGCGTCCTGCGTCCAATCCTCCGTACTATTGCCGGGGTTAGCGTCAGCGTCGGAGCGGACATAGACCTTACTCCAGTCGGCAAAGGTATCTGTTAGATTGGCTGCGCTTACATAATTAGCGCTGGGAGCTGGCAGGATTAGGCTTAGCAGCATAGCAGCTGCAAGCAGCAGCAGCTTGAACGACTTAGCTAGCTGACCCTGCTTGGAGCGTTGTTGTTGCTTCGTCCATTCGAATGTCCTTGTCCTCATTATTTCATTCCTCCTATAGTGGGCTTCATTCGTTCCTCTGCGCTTCATTCACAAGCCAGTAGAGATTAAGTCAACGGACAGCTGCCCGCCGCAGATCACCTCCTTCATTAGCCGGAACATTAGCCAGACTTCCTGCGATTCATCATGTCAGCCCGCCGCAATGGCCTTCAATCCTCCTCCCTTCGTTATACACATGACCATAAGCCTGCTGGCCCCCTGCCTTGAGGAAGGGGGCCAGCTCAGCTTATCTGAGCATGGCTCAGTTCATATCCAACTGCTTACTATTGCTCCACAATGAGGATCAGCTCGTAGAGGGCCTTCGCCGCTTGTGCTCTTGTCGTCATCCCTTGAGGATCGAATTGCCCGCCTCCCTTGCCGCTTAAGAGACCAAGGCCGAGAGCCTGGTGGACAGCTTCCTTCGACCAATCCGATAGGCTGTCGCCATCCGTCAGAGAGCGGCTTGCTGCCTCCACTGCAGGGGAATTGCCAGCCAGCTTATACGCTCGAATGAGCATGACCGCCATCTCTTCTCTCGCCACGAGACGGTCCGGCTCGAACTTACCGTGGGAACGGCCTTGAATAATTCCGTTCGCCGCTGCTGCCTCTACGTCCTCGGCATACCAAGCTCCCTCAGCGACGTCTTGGAAGCCTGCTTCACCTGGCACCTTAGACTGAAGACCAAGTACACGGGACAGCATCACCGCGAATTGCGCACGAGTCAGTTCACCGCCTGGACCATATCTACCTTCGTCCATACCTTGAACAATCTGCCGCGCCGACAGCTCCCGAATAGCTTCATAGGCCCAGTGCTGCTTCGGAACATCCGTATAAGCAACTTGAACATCCAGCAGAGCATAGGTGCCGAGCTGCTTCAGCTTCAACTCCACCAGGCTGCCATCTCTTGAAGATCTTCCTCCGGCATACTCCCACCCAGCGGCTGCTTCATTGAATCTGTAGCCTCTCACATGCGAGCTGCTAGAATTACGTTGTTCTTCCTTCATTAGCGGCAGCTCCAGCAGGAGCGGCTCCTCCAGCTTATCCAGACGCAATACTCGGCCGTCTGCGGCAACAACCTTCATATCCACGGTATATACTCCACCCGATGCTTCCACCTTCACATGCTTCTTCTTGAAGCCCTTGCGAAGCAGCCCCGCCGCCTCTGCCTCAGGCAGCCTGGACGTCTCCAGTTGAATACTTCCGTTGGCATCCAACTCCACCAGCTCATTAATAACCTTCGGTGGAATGGTTACCATCAATCCCTGAATAGCGACTTGCAAGCTTCGACTGCCCAGCTTCTGAAGTGCAGCTGCCGTTAATTGAATAAGTGTCTTATGTGCAGGCACGACCACTTGGGCAGCTTCATCCGTCTTCACTGTGATCAGATCGCCGGTCACGAGATATGGCTGGCCTTGTTGTCCCCCCTGACCGCCAGACTCTCCTCCGCCTGTGCCTCCTCCATCCGGTACATCAGGCTTAGCAACCACGCTCACCGTCCTCGTCGCTTGCCCGCGATTACCCGCTAGATCGACAGCCGTGTAGGTTAATACGTATACGCCAACAACGGCTGAATTAACAGAGCCGCTTACTTCCACTTGCAGAGCTCCATCTACATTGTCCATAGCGGAAGCACCGGGGTCCGTGAATACCGCCCCTTGCTCCAATTCAATCGTTCCAGCCCCATTTAATGTAACGACAGGAGCTGTCTGATCCGACCATGGAACGAGATGCTTCAACTCCACCTCTCCAATACGATAAGCCCAGTTAGGCAGAGCATCTCCGCCTGTCATACCTTCCAGCTGCACCTTCAGGAAGCTTGTGCCATCAGGCATTCCCCCGGTCACCTTCACCACTGCGGCTCTCCAGCCGCCGCCCATCTCTTGGTCGCCGGAAGCTTCAACGGGCAGCGCTGCCCAGCCTTCTTCCACTTCAGCAGGCGGTGCCGCTTCGGCCGCAAGACTAAGCTGATCGACGTAGAACGCGTCTCCTCCCTTATAAGCCTTGAAGTACCACACCTTCAGCTTCACCGCTTGGGCAGGTGCCGTTAATACAGCTGTCTTCTCCTCATATGCCGTGCCTTGCGTGAATTCAAGCGTCTTCTCTCCGACCTTGTTATCCGCTGCGTCCAGTGCGCTGACGACGACGATGCCCGTCTGACTGCTGTCGAGGTTCCATGCCGATGCGCTAAGTCGGTAGCTCGTTCCAGGTGTAATCCCCTCGACATACTGCTCAGCACCTCCCCACTCTGAACCAACTCGAGCAGCCTTCACTCCTTCCTTCACATAAGCAGCATCCGTCGTTGCTTCCTCCTGACCGCCCATGATGCTCCAGCTGTCCAGCCCGCTCTCGAATCCTGCATTTGTTAGCAGGTTCACTCCCGTTCCCCCACCCGGAGGAGTCGGTGGAGTCGGCAGCTTCGCCGCTCCATACAGCTTGAGATGTGATATAGGATCACTCACGAAGCTCGTATGGTAGAACACTTTCACCGTGCTTCCAGCAAGGTTGTCATAATGATACACAATAGACGGGTTCACTCCCGCTGCCACATGATCGGCCTTCCGTAGCACGAGCGGAATCCGGCCGAAGACGGCTTCATTCGATGCATCCTCACGGGACCAATCATCCGTCTCGTTCCCGGCAGAGTCTGAGTCGGAATACGAGTGTGCCATCCCTCTGTCGGTGAAGTCATCCACTGTCGTCTCCACACCCGCCTTCCTCAGGAAGGCAATCTCCGACAGCTGCACCGACCACTTGTTGTCATTCAGATTCTCCAGTGAGAATCGAATATACTTCGTTCCTGCAGGGATGTCCCCCTTCGGTGTTACGAACGTGCGTGACCAGCCTCCCGTCAGCGTCACACTAGCTGGGTCTAGCTGAGTCTCCATCCTCGACCAGTCCTTATTGTTACTCGACACGTATACCTTCAGCTTGTTCGCCAGCGTCGTGCGAGACAGCTCATGGTAGAACAGCTTCACAGAGTATGACGTTAGCCCGCTTCTCTCATAGGTGAACCATTCAGATGCAGCCTCGCTGGTCTCCGCCTTGCGTGCAGAGAACATATCCCCCTCAGCTGAAGCATCACCGTTACGGAACTCAATAACCGCACCATCCGAATGCTCCAGCGTGCGACTCCAATCATCGAGCGGATCAATCTCTCGAATCTGATCCGGCGTCTCCTCAGACGGAGTTAGCGGATAGGTCTCCACTTGAACGTTGGATACGTTAGCTTCAGTCGGGTTATAGACATTGCCGGAATAGATGCCTACTCCTGCGAGCATGGTGTTATCCATTTTTTGAACAACGCTGATTGTCCCGTCCTTAATCCATTCTTCTGCTTCATTCTTGTGATACCCGGTATACTTATCCCCTTCGCGTGTCAGCTTCAGCTCTGCAGGCAGCTTAATCTGAACGCCGGTCTCATACCATACATCCGACTTGCCGTACTCTTCGGTGTAGGCGGGATCCTGGCCATCCGTCTTCCGATAGACGAATACCGTACTGCCATTCTGCACACGGTAGACGACATGCCTCGCATCCTCCGCGTCCCCTTCCCGAATCGTAACGCCCGCTGCTGCAATGTCCGACGTCTTCTCTATCGATTCAATCCTGGCACTGACACTCACGCCAACAGACTCCTGATCCTGCAGCTCAACCTGCTTATTCAGGAAGGTGAACTGATCCGGCTTGTTCCATACGTTCGAACCATTGCTGATCAAGGTATAGGATGAATCTGAGCTGTCATACACAGCAGCCCCTTCCGATGCGTACCTCTTCAGCTCCCAGCCTGCCGGCAAGGTCCCGCCTGCCTCATAGACGGAGGCATAGACCGTCTTCTTCACCGTTACTCCGAACAGGGTTACCCCGACATCTATTCTCGCCCGCCCCGGATGAAGGGCATGTACGGTGCCGTCATCATCAATGGTCAGTACATTCGTACCGCGGACATCTGATACCTCGTAGGAGATCTGCTCCGGTGCAAGCACCGGCTCAGAATCATCGTCCAGCTTGGCGGATGCGAGTACCTTGGTTGTACCGCCGACAGGAACAATAGACTGCTCCAGCTGTACCGCCGTCGTCTTAATCGTCCGCTCGAACACCCCCACTTCAATCGTACCGATGGACTCTGCCCCGCCTATGACCGTCTTCGCCGTAATGAGGCTCGTTCCCAGCCCCTTGGCCGTCACGACACCTGCAGCCGCAGACACCTCTGCTACGGCCTCCTCACTGCTCTCGAAGCTGGTCTTATCCCCGGCGTCAACATACAAGCCGCCAGGCGTCTTCCATGATGGGTAGAGCTCCAGCTCCTCTCCCAGCTTAAGCCCCGTCTTCACCGCATTCAGCCGTACAGTCAGATCCGTAGCATCGCCAATGACCTCCACCCAGAGCACGGTCTCCTCACCGGTGGCGTCCACCTTCACCTTGATCTGAGCCTGACCTGTCGCTGCGGCCTCCACCGTTCCTCCATCGTCCACTGCTAGAGTTGAAGGCTGGCTGCTCGTGAAGGTTACCTCATCAGCAGGTACGTCTCGAACACTGCCATCAGCTGCTCTTAGTGATACATGCAGCGTCTCGGAAGCGCCAACCAACAGTACCGCGGCAGCACCGCTTGCGAGCCCCCCGTCAACCCTTGCGGTCAGCTTCGCTTCCCCTTGCCCGCGGCCGAAGGGATAGTCCTTCGTTAGCCCGATTGTGGCCAGCTCCGTCTGTACTAGCCCGTTAGACAGCGCTTCCAGCTGAGGCTTCAGCTGGTAGTCACCATTAGCTGGATCAACGAGCGCATCCGAAGCCAAGGGCAGCTGCGTATTCCAATTCGAGGTCGTCTCGTACGTCAAGAACGCTTCGAACGGCATCTCCATCGCATTGGAATTCAATATTACATTATTCAGGAACTTATTATACTTAGGCAGCTCCGGCTCATCATCCCTGAAGGTCGACAGCTCCGGATACTTGTCCTGCCAGACGGAGCTTGCAATCGGAACAGCGTCCAGCGTCTCCATAGGCACGTCGTAGCCGGTCTTGATGTAGTTCAGCGAATTTTTGCTATCTAGCACTATGTTATCCGTCACCGTATTGGATCGTCCGCCATGTATGAACACCGCCATGTCGACATTGCGGAACAGATTGCCCTGCACATAGCTCCCACTAATATAGTTGTCCAGGTATACTGCAGTAGCCTTAATGCCCGGCCCCTGAGCTTCCCCATAGATATCGTGAAAATAATTATAACTAATCCGGTTACCCCGCATCGTCGGATCGTTATAGGAATAGACCGCACCCGCGTCATTGGTCTCCTGAACGACGTGATGAATATGGTTATAAGCGATGACATGCTCATTGCCCCAGAATACGATGCCCTGATGCGGTGCATCGTTAATCTCGTTATGCTCCGCACGGTTGCCGACCCCCTCCAGCACAATAGCCGGCGTATCGGTCTTCTTCACCTGCGCATAGCGATGAATGTGATTGTTGAAGGCATAATGCTCGCCTGGCGTTAACGTATTGCGATCGCCGCCGCTCAGCGTAATCCCGCCATGCCCAAGACCAGTAATCTCACTGTTCACAACCCCGTGATGGAAGCCGCCGGTAATACGAACGCCCTGCAGCCCCAGCATCGCCATGCGGCAGCTGTCCACTTGCACTTCCGCTCCGCCTTCCACCTCGAAGGCGCTTCCTCTGGATACCTCAAGAGACAGATGCTTGAACTGGACGTGGGAGACGTCCTTCATCTTCACCATCGTCTCCTGCAGCTCGGAGAAGTAGATGTCTGCCCCGGTCAAGTCTCCCTGCGGGTAGACGTACAGCTTGCCCTGCTCCCGATCCACGTACCACTCGCCCGGGACGTCCAGCTCCTCGAGCACATTGTAGTAATAATAGCGCTGGCCAGGCTTCGTTGGCGCCCATGTTCGCTGCTCCCCAGTAATAGAGTTGTTGCCAGGATCAATTCCCTTCACCTTCAGATTGTGCATGGCGTAGTCATACGCCCAGAAGCCCATCATCCATATATCCTCGGATGGCGCCCAGCTCTCCGGACGCTCATCCTCGTACTCGAAGGTAGGACCACGATCGACATCCTGTCCCCAGTTCCAGGATCCCCCTTCATCGAACAACGACTTAATGACGGCGTAACCCTGCGTGTCCCCTGCGCCATCCTGCTCATTAGGCCATCTAGCCAGCGTCGTTCGCTCACCGTCGATGAATAACTCTCCGGTTGTAGGCACGCTCGGGAAGCCGAAGCCGATCTGCTCCAAGCTGCCATAGTCCGTTATCCCATTGGCCTCCAAGTCATAGGAGACAATCTTGCTCTCAGCCTCATCCTGCAGACGACTAAGCACGGCAGGGTCATTGACAGGATGCATATCCGCTCCGCTCAGCTTCACTCCGCCAAGCAGCCTCACCTTCTCACCTGGATACGCCTGATAGATAATTGGCTTGCCAGCCTCTCCTGAATCCGCTTCCAATAGTGAGAAGGAATGATCCAGCTTATAATCGCCGCCTCTTAGGTAGACTGCTGCACCTCCGCTTGGCAATCCGCTTGCCGCCTTCACCGCGCGAATATGATCTCTTGCCGCCTCGAGAGTGCGATACGGGCTGCTCTCCGATCCATCTCCTGTCGAATCATCGCCTGTCAGAGCTACGTATACCTGCTCTTGAGAGGAGCTCCCATACGTATAGCCCTGTACACTGAATAGTTGAACGACCATCGCTAGCAAGAGCATCGCAGCTGCTATTCGTCTCGTTCTTCTCGTTCCTTGCTTCATCATCTTGAATCTCCCTTCCCTCGCCATCGACTAGGAAGGAGGCTTCTACGGCAAGCCCCCTCATCCTGCCCCCACTATAGGACAACTCCATCCATCAGCCAACAACAAAAAGAGTACAATATGTTCAAAACTCGCTATCGGAAGCACAATCGGGCAATAAAAAATAGAGGTCGGCCTTGGCCTCTACCTCTACCTCTATATCTATCTCAGAGTAATGTTCCATAAAAGCAGCTCCGCTTACCCTTCAGCTATATCGTTCAACAGCTTAATCTTGTACTCCGCGAAGGAGACGCCTACTCTTGTCTTGAACAAGCGGTAGAAATAATTCCGATTATCGAACCCTACCCGGTCCATAATCACATTCACATCCCGCTCCCCATCCTGCATCATCCTGACCGCATGCTTCATCCGAACCTCAGTCAGATAATCGGAGATGGATTGTCCTTGCGTCTCTCGGAATACACGGCCAACGTACAGCTTCGACATATTCATCTCTTGTGCAATACTCTCGAGCGATAGGTTCTTATCAGCATAATGGTGCTCCACATAAGCTGCAATGGATTCCGTCAGCATCTTCGTTCGGCTGTTCTTCCCCTCCCCTACAGCATCGCAGATGAGAGTGAACAGCTCCAGGTATTGCCGCTTAACCTCCTCCAAGGTCTCGCAAGCACCCAGCCTGCTCGTGAAGCTGTAGATATCATACTGCTGAGCGGACAGCTTGCTGTTCTCCATCGTTCCTAACGTGTGGAAGATGAAGTACGTCAGCTGGTAGAGAGAGGTGACGCAGTGATCGTAGGTGCCCTGTCCCAGCTCTGTTATGATCTCATCTAGTATCTCTTCGGATTCCTCCTGCTTCCCGTTCACCAGCGCTTCCAGCAGCCTCTTCTTCTTGACGGCAGACAACTCCATGTTACAGGATTGCCTTGCCTCTACTATGCCCCTCTCAATCATCGAACCATGACCGATCAGCAAGCGATGAAGAGACAACTGATGAAGCTCCTGATAGGCAATATGCAGCTCAGATGCTTGCTGGAACAGGGATCCGATGACAACCGTCACTGATAACTTCAGATGCTGGCTGCACCACTCTCCCAGCTTACGAGCAGCTTCCCTGTTCTGGACTTGCTCTTGTTCCAACTCCTCCGCACCTGCCCCGTTCATCATGGCCACGATACGGGTATCGCCCATGTCTACCAGCTCTAGGCCGCTGCGGTCAGCTAATACTTCTCCTGCAGCGTTGCTTAGCGCATAGCGAAGGAGGGCTTGATCCTGGAGGGAATAGTGGGACTGGAAGGCAGTCGCATGGTCGATATGGAAGGAGATGAGCTGCACCGAGCCATCCGGGTCAAGCCTCGCTCCCAGCTGGCGCAGCCGACTCGTCATGAGCTGCTTGTGTGCTTGCTCCTCTAGCAGCAAGCTTCTCATATAGACGTTCTTGCGAGTATCCCTCTCCATCTCCTTCAGCTGCTTAGCACTCGCGAACATGTCGCTGAACAGACCTGACAGATAGGCCGCCTCATCCCGCTGCTCCCGGCCAGACTTGTCATTACCTGTAGCTTCCTTAATTCGGCCGATGAGATGTTCAATCGGCAAGTGAATTCGCTTCATCACGAAGAAGAGGATGAGGATGGTGGCGAGCAGCATGGATACACAGACGAGAATAGTGAGCTGCTTCATCCGCTCCACCTGCCCGACCACTAGCTCGTAGTCCATCGTATGAATGAACTTCCAGCCCGTCAGATCCGATGAGACGTAGGTGACGAGCTTCCTGCTGCCGTCAAGCTCCGCTAGGAAGTGACCCTCCGCTGTCGAAGAGCCCAGCACCTTCCGGACATAGGATTCCTTCGACAGGTCTTCGTTGAACAGCTCGCTGTCCGATCCTCCGACAACTGTGCCCTGCTGATTAATGAGCAAGGTGCTGCCTGTATTCGTGTTCGTCTTGTTGCTTAAGGAGGAGATCAGCTCCGACAGATAGGAGCTCTTCACATTCACGACCACGGCTCCTTGAATTGTGTGGTCATCATCGACAATGTCATAGGCTGCGTAGCTGTATACCCCTTCACGGATCAGCTTGCCTCCTACATTGCGTTCCATTCGCATAGGTACAGGCTTCATCGGCTGCAGGTTGGTATCCTTGTTCACTAGCGCTGGCACGAGCTTGCTCTCCAGCGAATTCTCGGTAAGATTCACGACATATGCCTTCTTCGTGTCTCCGTTGTATACGTATACGGAATGAACGAAGGGATGCATCAGTGCATAATTGTAGATACGATAGCTCTCCTCCCCCCACAGCTCGGGATCCAGCTCCGTCTGATACATAATGGGCTTAATCGAGTTGGAGTTGAATAGGTAGAAGGCGAAGTTGCGCACATTCTCATTCATGAAGTCGGCGCTGTAGCTAATCTGCGACAGTCCCTTAATATTGGAGTCAATGGCGATATCCATCGCTCTGCTCTCGAAGTTGTTATACAGCAGCACCGACATCATGATGAGCACGATGACGATTATAGATGCGATGGTGGTAATCGTTCTGGCGAATAGTCCTCTAGGCATCATCAGTCGTATCAACAAGTGATTCACTCCCGTATCATGTTGGCATCCTCGGGCAGGAATGCTTCATTAATGTTCCTACAGTATACGATGAGCCAGAGCCTCTAGCATAGGTTCAAAATGTAACCCATTCCTTCACAAAGTGAAGAAATAGCGAAAAAGGCGTATCCCTAGAGAGATTCTAGCGGATACACCTGCTTGAACATGAGTGCTCCTGTGTCTACACTCTTCCTCAGCTGTTGCTGCGCTAATGCTGCAGAGATGCTGTGGTCTTCCTGCACCTCACCTAAGCCGGTTCCTCCACCGCTATCCCAGCTCTGAAGGAGCTGGCCGGAAGCCCGGCGCTGTTCCGCAAGGACAGCTCACAGTAGTTGCGCCAACCGTATCGGATGCTGACAGGGTGCTCTACTTGAGAAGCAGACACCTCCACTTGGTTCGCGTAACCATTGCCGATATCGTTACCGCTATCGTTCCCATTACCATTCCTATTCCCAACACCGTTCCCGCCTCTGCGAATGGACGCCTCTGCGGCATAATAGATTCCGTCCGCACCTGCCAGCTCGAATCCATCCAGCCCTTCCTCTGCTCCAAGCAGCCCTCCATATACGTGGGCGAAGGTCACGAGGACCATGCCCTTGTAATCGGCTTCAATGCTACTCGGCACAGGGCTGTTCGCCTCCACCGACTGCCCGTACACGTGCTCGCGAGCGAGCAGTGCCAGACGTTCCCCGATCGGACGCTTGATAATAGGATGAATGTCATTCGGATCCCCACAGTCAATACTAACGGCCATTGCCGTATTAGGCACCCGCTGGCTGACCCCTTGCTGAGCTTCTCTCATGAGCGGCCAATCCTCGCCTGTCGGATTCTCGTTATACCCAGGCAGCTGGACGAAGAGGAAGGGCATGTTCGGAAGCTGCCAGTCTCTGCGCCAGTTCGCGATTAATCCCGTCAGCAGCCGCTCATACAGATGCGCCTTGGCTGTGTCGCTCTCCCCTTGGTAAAATATCGCTCCTCGAACGCTGTACGACACAATCTTCTGCAGCATCGTATGGTAGAGACCGCTCGGGCGAAGGAAGCTGTCCGGCCCGACTGGCGGAGGCCAAGGATAAGCTTCCTTATGCTCATCAAGCACAGGAGACAACTGGTTCCCCAATGCCAGAGCTCTCTCATTGTAGGCATTGACTAGAGCCTGGTAGCTTGCCTTCTGCTGCTCATAGTCCTCAGGACTCTCATAGCTGCTGCAGGTATGCTCATATTCCTGCAAGTAGACAGCCAGCTGCTCATCTTCACGCAGCACCGCCTCCTCTACCCAGCAGGAAGCGGACGTCCCGCCCCAGTTGCAGCCAATAATGCCGATAGGCACTGCCAGCCTCTCATGAAGCTGCTTCGCGAAGTAGTAGGCCACAGCAGAGTAGTCCGGTGCATGTTCAGGAGTGCACGCTCTCCAGCAATCTGCAGCCGGCTCCGCCCCTTCTTCCTCCCATGCCACATGAGGAACGTTATAATACCGAATGGCCGGATAGTGGGCTGCAGCAGCCTCTACGTTCCCGCCCGCTGACTGCTTCAGCGTCCATTCCATATTCGATTGCCCGCCGGCCACCCATACCTCACCGACGACAATATCCTGCACCAGGAGCGCTTCCGCTCCCGACGCCACATGAAGGTCGTAGATGCGGCCGTCCGCCGTGAGGGGAGGCAGCTCCACTGACCAGCTGCCTTCCTGTACGAAGGCAGCTGCCCGCTGATCTCCTATAGTGACCGCCACCTCCGCTCCTTCAGATGCGGTTCCCGCGATGCGAATAGGCTGCCCTTGCTGAATGACCATGCCGTCCCCATAGATTGCATTCAACCGAAGATTGCTCAAGCTCTCCTCATCCTTCCACTCGAGTTAGTCTGAGCAGACAGCTGTCGAAGTCGCCTCGCAGCGGCAAGGTTACTCCCATTGTCTTCCAAGCACTGCCGCTCTTCATCGTACGAGATTGTTCCTCTCGATACAAGGCCTTAGCATCCAATCCATCCAGGCGAATGAGCGGCAGCTCATCCCCGTTGCGATTGCCGAGCAGGAAGCCGAATACGACTGCTTCACGGCCATCCTCGCTGACATACATGACGGAGGAGACGATGCCTTGCCGAGTTGAGCGAAGGCGGTATTGCCGCCCATGCTGCACGATGGGACGAATCACCTTGTACTGAGCGATGTACCCCTTCGCTTCCTCCCGCTCTGCTTCACTCCACTTATGCAGGTCTTCTCCGATCCCGAGCACGCCGGTCATCGCCGAATGGAACCGATACTTCAGCGGCAATCGGCGTCCGTTCATCCAATGCTCCTCGGCTGTCACCCAAGCTTCCATCACCTTCGCGCTGTAGACATGAGAGAATCCCTCTTGAATGCTCAGTCGGTCATAGGCATCCGTATTGTCACTCGTCCATACTTGGTCGAAGTATTGCAGGATTCCCAGGTCGACTCGGCCCCCGCCGCCTGAGCAGGATTGGAAGATAACCTCGGGATGGTTCTCCTTCAGCTGCCTAACCATCTCATACAGCCCTTGCACATGCCGCGTCCAGATCTCCCGGTGCTCCTCTGCAGAGGCATCCGGGTAGCCCGGCTCACTGAAGCCGCGGTTCATATCCCACTTCACGAAGCGGATACGATTGTCCGTCAGCAGCTTGTCGAGGCAGTTGAACAGGTACTCCCGCACATCAGGTCTGGCAAGATTGAGCACACATTGGGTTCTCATCATCGAGCGCTCTCGCGTCGGGTAGTGGTACACCCAATCCGGATGCGCACGGTACAAGTCGCTGTCCGGGTTCACCATCTCCGGCTCCACCCAGATGCCGAACTCCATGCCGAGGCTCTCGACCTTGTCAATGAGCGGCTGCAGGCCGTTAGGGAACTTCTCCGGGTTGACGACCCAATCGCCTAGCCCCGCCTTATCCGTATTGCGGGCGCCGAACCAGCCGTCATCCATGATGAACTGCTCTACTCCGAGCTCCGCCGCAATCTCCGCCAGCTTGCCCTGATCCTCCTCATTGACGTCGAAGGTCGTTGCCTCCCATGAGTTGTACAGCACCTTGCGCAGCTCGCTGCGATGAGGCGCAGGCAGCACAAGCTGCCGCTGGTAGTCATGCAGGCTGCGGCTGGCGCCGCCGAAGCCTTCTGCCGAGCAGCCAAGGACGAGCTTCGGCACGGTGAACGTCGTGCCGCCCTTCAGCTCCCACGCCCAGTCGAAGTCATGAATACCCGCAGTGACGCGCGTCCTGCCCAGCCTGGACTCTGTGGCAATCTTCCAATTGCCGCTATAGGCCAGCGCCCCGTAATAGACAACACCCTGCCGTTCATCAGCGGCTCCGCCTGCATCGAGTGCGAACCACGGATTCGTATGATGGCTCGTTATCCCGCTCCGGCTCTCCATGACGAACTTACCCTCGGGCATATTCATCTGCTGCAGCTGGGTCTCGCCCGCCCACTTGCCTGTTAGGTAAGAGAGACGATAGGATTCCTCCCGAGGCAAGTGAAGCGTTCCGCTCAGCGCCTGCTCGAGGGTGATAGGGCTGCTGCCCAGGTTAGCGAGCCGCACCTCGCGCTCGATTAGATTAAGCCCAGGCAGCACCTGATACAGCAGCTCTACCTGCAGAGGATAGACCTTATCTCTCATGACGATGGTTAACTGATTACCTTCTATAGAGAACAGGTCATACTGCAGCACCACATCGCGGACATGGTCAGCGAAGGTCGCCTTCAGACATGGCTCCGCATAGCGAATGCCGCCCCAAGCCATATATTCCTCCGGGTTCCGATCCTCTGCGCTGTTGAAGGAGCCCCAGCCGTGTCCATCTGCAGCAGGGGGATAATCCGCGTCATAAGGCAGCTTGCTGCCATAATACGCATGGAGGAGATGCCCTCTCTCACTTATACCGAGCACATAGGCGGTAAGGTCCGTCTCCAGCACCCAGCTTCGCGCGTCTTCCTGGTAACGAATCATAACTAGAGTCGGCCTCCCCCAGGGACGACAATACCCTTCAGATATCCGTCAGGCCGCTGGTCCAGTGAGTCGAACGCGAGCTGAATCTCATCTAGAGCGAAGCGGTGGGAGATAATCTCCTCCATGGCGAACACCCCGTTGTTCAGCAGGATGACCGCGCGGCGTTGATCATCCTGCTCATTCACCGAATAACCCGGGTGAGTAGCTCGCACTTCAATGGACTTGCTGATAACCGCCTCCATATCTATGCTTCCAGCAGACTTGTAAGCACTCATGAGAATGAGCCGTCCGCGTCCAGCCTTCAGCAGCCCGATGCAGCTATTAATGACCGCTGTGCTTCCCGTTCCTTCAATAACGAAGTCTGCCATATGACCTCCGGTCACCTCACGGACGATCTCCTCCGCATGATGCACCTTCGCATTAATCGTATGGGTCGCTCCGAACTTCGAAGCAAGCGCAAGCTTGCGGTCATCAATATCGATGACAATTAGACCGCCAAGCAGCTTGCCCGCCAGCGCTTGCACGGCCCATAGTCCCATCGGCCCTGCGCCCATAACTACCCCATAGTCTCCCGCTTCCGGCGCGGCTCCGCGCAGTACCGTCACGATACACTTAAGCGGCTCGCCCAGCGCATGCTCCGGGGATACATGAGGAGCCACGATGAAGGAATTCGCTGCCTTCACCGCCATATAGTCCGAGAATCCGGTCAGGCTGTTCGGCAATCCGGTGACCAGGTCCCCTTCCTTGAAGCCTTGCGTATCCTGGCCGAGGCCAATGACTCTGCCCGACCATTCATGCCCAAGCGGCTGCGGGTTATGCCCCAGCCTTCCATGGAAGTGATTCAGCTCCCATGTGCATAATCCGCAAGCTTCCACCTGAATGAGCAGCTCATCTGCGGCAATATCGACATGAACCTCTTGCAATTCCAGCTTGCCCGGCTCAACCAACATCGCTCTGCGTGACTTCATTCTAATCCATCTCCTTTTGTTGTAAAAACGTTTACTCCGTTCATACTACTTTTAATCTTAAAAATAAGATTAACGCTATTATATAAGATGAGATTGGTAGGTGTAAACGTTTTTACAAATGTGCAAATAAAAAAGCCAGGCAGCTATGCCCAGCTCTGATGCTCCTGATGCTCCTGATGCTCCTTACGTTCCCGCCGTCAAGGCGTGATCTGCCTCGCTTGCCCTCGGAAGGGTGAACTCGAATCGATAGCTTCCAGAGCCAATCGTTATTCTCATCCCTTGCTCATCCGTCTCCTGAGCGGCATGAATGCCTGCTGACACAGCTAGTGGAACTCCCCCGCCATGCGATATGCCAGAGAGTGCGGACATTGGAGGCGTTACGACCTCTGCAGTCGTGTTGGCCGGAATACCCACCTCCAGCACGACTCGCCCATCCCCCTCTCGCACCCAGCTCGAAGACACCTCTCCATACATGGTCTGCAGCGCAGCTCTCGCATACGTGAGCGGCCCTTCAATCTGTGGCTCGATGCGAATATGCTTGTAGCCCGGCTGGTCCTCTACCGTGTCAATGCCAGCAACCCGGCGATAGAACCAGTCTCCTATAGCCCCATAAGCATAGTGATTATAGGAGTTCATATCGTCGCTCCAGAACGAGCCGTCAGGCTTAATGCCGTCCCAATGCTCCCAGATTGTCGTCGCACCCTTCGTGACTGAGTAGAGCCAGGAAGGATACTCCTTCTGCAGCGCAAGCTTATACGCGAGGTCCGAGTAGCCGAACCGGGTCAGCACCAAGCATAGATAGGGAGTGCCTACGAAGCCGGTCGTCAGATGCACCTTATTCTCTTCAATATTAGCAGCCAGCATGGCGGCTGTCCGGGGGCGATCCCCCTCCTCCAGCAGGTCGAACATGAGCGCCAGCACATAAGCGGTCTGCGTCGGGGAGGCGACGCGGCCGTTCGGGGTGACGAACTCCGCTCGGAATGCTGCCGAGATGAGACTGTGCAGCTCCCTGTAAGCAGCTGCTTCCTCCTCCTTGCCAATGACTGCTGCAGCCTTCGCCAGCAGCTCCGTGGAATAGGCATAGAAGGCCGTACAGATGAGATCTCGCGGAGTCGCTCCTATATAGCTGTTCTCCTTCGCATCGAGCGCCAGCCAATCTCCGAAGTGGAAGCCGGTATTCCAGAGCAGCTCATCGTCGCCCTGCGCGCGAATATAGTCCACCCACGCCTTCATACTCTCATACTGCTCTTCCAATATGCGCGTATCCCCGTAGCATTCGTATAGTGTCCATGGGCAGATAACCGCCGCATCCCCCCAAGCCGCCGAGCCATATCCCACCCCCTCAAGATCAGGAATGACGAACGGAACGCCGCCGTCCTCCCTCTGATCAGCCGCAAGATCTCTCAGCCACTTGGTGAAAAAATTCGCAACACCATAATTAAACGCCGCTGTCCGAATGAACACCTGCGCATCACCCGTCCAGCCCAGCCGCTCATCCCGCTGCGGGCAGTCCGTCGGGACATCGAGGAAGTTGCCCCGCTGTCCCCATACAATGTTGCGCTGAAGCTGATTCAAGTCTTCATCCGAACATTCAAAGGTTCCTGTAGGCTCCATATCGGTATGAATGACGCAGCCCATCACGCTCTGCAGCAGCTCGTCAAGCTGCTCTTCCGGCCACCCCTCCAGCCTCACATACCGGAAGCCTTGGAAGGAGAAGATGGGCTCATAGCTCTCCTCCACTCCGCCGCGGCAGATGTAGGTTATCGTCTGCTTGGCTGTCCTCAGGTTGCCGGTATAGAAGTTCCCTTCAAGGTCCAGCACCTCCGCATGCTGCAGCTTCAGCTCGGTCCCTTCAGCCGCCCTTACCTTGAACCGTACCCACCCGACCATGTTCTGCCCCATATCGAGCACTGTCTCGCCTCTAGGGGTAGCTATGACTGCAATAGGCTTAATCTCCTGTGTCATTCGAGTCGCATCGTTCTCTTGGGCAACAAGCGTATCATACCCTAAGCCGTCAATGCGCTCGGCACGGCTCCAGCCTTCGCTATGTGCCAGACCTGCAGGCTTGCACCAGTCATCCCGCTCCAGCCGTGCATCGTAGCGTTCCCCGTGATACAGCTCGGAGTACAAGAGCGGACCAGAGCTGTATTGCCACCCGCCATCCGAACAGATGACCTCTTCGGTGCCATCTGTATAGGTGAGATGCAGCTCCAGCAGCAGCGCTCTATGGGCGCCGTAATGATCAGTCCTGCCGCCCCAACCCAGATTCCCCTTGTACCAGCCGTTGCCCAGCATGGCTCCAAGCACATTGTCCCCATCAGCTAGATGACCCGTAACCTCATAGGCCTGTACCTGCAGCCGATTGTTGTACGAGGTCCATCCTGGAGCGAACAGCGTGTCATCGATAGGCTCGCCATTCACATACAGGCGGTACAATCCGAGTGCCGTTGCATAGATTCGAGCGGAAGCCAGCGGTCGGCTAACCTTCACTTCTCTGCGCATATAGTGAGCATTGTCCTTGTCCTGAAGCTCACCCGTTATCCAGTCCGCCTGCCATTCTGCTGAGCTCCGTATACCTGTCTCCCAATAACAAGTGTCGCTCCAGCCGGAGGAAGCCCCTGTGGAATCCCATACTTGTATCCGGTAGTAGTACCGCTTACGCGACAGAAGAGGAGCACCACTATAGGCAATATGAATGGATGACTGCTCGCTCACCTCTCCCGAATCCCATAGCAGCTGCCCGAAGCTGTCTTCCTCGGAGGCCTGAATCTGATACGCAGCCTGCACGACATCCCTTCTCTCCCCGGCATCCAGCTTCCAGGAGATTCGCGGCCGCTTCACGTACAGTCCAATGGGATTCACCTTGTATTCACACTTCACATCATAGATACGAAGTACAGTCATCATCGTCACTCCCTCTTAATTACAGCGCTTACAACTAACATCAGCATACCTGCCTTTGCCACTCATATCTAATGGTAATCCGGACAATGATATAGGGTATGTATGACATGCAGCTAATCCCTTATACTAAGAACATGACCATCACAGCTGTTGTACAGAGGAGAGAAGCGAATGAAGCCAGCTTCGGGGTTGCTGCAGGGCTCTACCTTATTTCATACCAATCTAGGAATCTATGTGAACCGCGTCGAGGAGACGTTCGAGCTCCATTATCATGCCCATGACTTCATCGAGTTGACCTACGTGTCGGAGGGCAGCGGCTTCCATTACATAGGTGAGCAGGTCATTCCTGTGCGCAAGGGGCATCTATTCATGCTGCCAATCGGCACCTCCCACATCTTGCGGCCCAGCTCAACGAATGGCAGGAATCGGCTCATTGTGTACAACTGTATCTTCACCGAGTCCGCCTGGCATGAAGCGAATGCCGCTGTTCATGACCTCTCCCTCTCCGCGGCGCTGCGGTTAGCGGATGAGGAACGTCAGCCCGAAGGCTTCGGGCTATACGATCACAGCCTCGCACTTGAGCCGTTATTCGCCAGCATGCTGGAAGAGCATAGCTTGAGGCGCCCCGGCTATGGAGCTGTGCTGCAAGGGATGCTCACCCGGCTGCTCGTTGTGCTCGCACGCGAGAGCACTGAGCCGACTTCGCGGCGAAGATCTGACGGTCACCACTCTATGGAGCAATCTATTGCATACATGCAAGATCATATTGGGGAGGAGCTGACGATACGATTCATGTCGGAGATGGCGAGCATGAGCGAGCGCCATTACTTCCGGCTGTTCAAGCAGCACACCGGGCATACCTTCCAGGAATGGCTGCAGCATACTCGTGTTCGAGCGGCTTGTGAACTGCTCGCAAGCACCGACTTCAAGGTTGCGCTCGTCGCGGAGCAGGCGGGCTATCGAGACACACAATCGTTCGGCCGCGTGTTCCGAGCTATTGCCGGTATGACGCCAAGTGAATACCGCAGAAGCTTGAATTCTCCGATTGACACCCTTTTGTAATTGGTGGTACTATGTAATTAAACATAGTTAATCTATCGGATTTATTATATATGAAGGACTGCCGGACAACCGGAGACCTCCTCTATCTGCTGAGCTTACTTAAGCTCGGTCTGATTGAAGGAGGTTTTTTGTATATAAGGGATGCGGGGTTAACGACTATTAAGAGACTAGGGGAGATCTTATCATGCGTAGATTAACACTTGCTATTATGACCATTATGGCCGTCTTAGTTATTGCCGCTTGCGGCAGCAACAGTAATACGAATACGAACACGGGAACGAAGGAAGGCACAGAGGACGCTGGCAAGGAAGCGGAAGCAGCGATTACGAAGGACATCACCGTCCGAATCGGCTTCCAGAAGTATGGAACGATTAACATTCTGAAGGCGGACGGGTCACTGGATAAGAGATTAGCCGAGCAGGGCATTAAGATTGAATGGACCGAATTCCCTGGTGGACCCCAGCTGCTTGAGGCTCTCAACGTGGACAGCATTGACATTGGCCATACGGGAGAGGCTCCGCCGATCTTCGCACAAGCTGCAGGTGCTCCTCTCGTCTATCTTGCCCATGAGCCGGCTAGTCCGAAGAGTGAAGGCATCCTTGTCCCTATGGGCTCATCCATTAAGAGTGTAGCGGACCTTAAGGGCAAGAGAGTCGTGCTGAACAAGGGCTCGAATGTGCATTATCTGCTCGTGAAGCAGCTGGAGAAGGCTGGAGTGGAATACAAGGATGTGAAGGTTGAATTCCTGAAGCCGGCTGATGCACGTGCTGCATTCGAGCAAGGCAGTGTAGATGCTTGGGTCATCTGGGATCCGTTCCTCGCCGCTGCTCAGACCGCAACCGGAGGGACAATTCTCGCAGACGGTACGGATGTCGTCTCCAACCATGAATTCTACTTGGCGAGCCGCCCGTTCGCTGAGAAGTATCCAGATGTTATTGATGCCCTGCTGGAAGAGGCTGATAAGGTAGATGCTTGGGCGAAGGATCATCCGCAGGAGCTGGCGGAGAAGCTGTCGCCGCAGCTCGGCATTGATGTAGAGTCTCTGCTCATCGCCTCAAAGCGCAGAGCCTATGGCGTACAGGAGATTAACGATGAGCTGGTGGCTGAACAACAGAAGATTGCCGACAAGTTCCGCGAGCTGGAGCTAATCCCGAAGGATATCTCAATTAAGGATGCCATTCTAGCTAAGTAATTGAATTGCAGCGGCGAGTCGGTAGCTGAGGCAGCGAGGCGGCAGCTGAGGTGGCAGCTGAGACAGCGAGGCGACAGCTGAGACAGCGAGACGGCGGCGGCGACTAAAGCGGCCAATTAGTCGCCACATAGCAGCCCTGCGAGCTGCAATACAGAATATACAACGAATTCATACCACTAAGGAGGGCTTAACATGGACTTATTCTGGTTCATTCCAACCCACGGCGATGGGCGTTATCTCGGTACGAGCAGCGGTGCGCGTGCGGTTGACGCCGACTATATGCAGCAGATCGCCCAAGCTGCCGACAAGCTCGGCTACGGCGGAGTGCTCATTCCTACCGGCAGCTCTTGCGAGGATCCTTGGATTACAGCCTCCTCGCTTATCCACTCCACGAAGAGGCTGAAGTTCCTCGTTGCCGTTAGACCAGGCTTAGTCTCGCCTACGGTAGCTGCACGAATGGCGGCTACCTTCGATCGCCTGTCTGGCGGTCGTCTACTAATTAACGTGGTTGCCGGTGGAGATCCAGTCGAGCTGGCAGGAGACGGTCTATTCCTGGACCACGACGAGCGTTATGAGCTGACCGATGAATTCCTGGATATATGGCGCAAGGAGCTTGCTGGGGAGACCGTTCACCATCATGGCAAGCATCTGCGTATTGAGGGCGGACGTGTGCTCTACCCGCCTATACAATCGCCTCATCCGCCGCTATGGTTCGGCGGCTCCTCCCCCGCTGCAATAGAGGTGGCTGCAGAGCATTCGGAAGTATACCTAACTTGGGGAGAGCCGCCTGATCAGGTGAAGGAGAAGATTGAAGCCGTTCGGAAGGCCGCGGCTGCGAAGGGCCGAGCCGTTAAGTTCGGTCTCCGGCTGCACCTCATCGTACGGGAGACGGAAGACGAAGCTTGGCAAGCAGCTGAAGATCTCATCAAGCACTTGGACGAGGAGACGATTGCTGCGGCGCAAGCAATCTTCGCCCGCTTCGACTCCGTCGGTCAGAAGCGGATGTCGGTCCTTCATGCCGGGGACCGTTCCTCCCTTGAGATTAGTCCTAACCTATGGGCGGGAATCGGTCTCGTGAGGGGCGGTGCGGGTACAGCCTTAGTCGGAGATCCGGCTACTGTTGCTAAGCGGCTGAAGGAGTATGAGGAGCTTGGTATCGAGACCTTCATCTGCTCCGGCTATCCGCATCTGGAGGAGGCTTACCGGGTCGCCGAGCTGCTGTTCCCTCATCTTCCGCTGGAGCAGCGCCCTGCCCAAGGGCCTTCCTCCATCTCGCCGTTCGGCGAGCTGATCGCGAATGTCGTACGTCCGACGCCAAGAGCTTCGGCCCACTAACGAGGAGGCTTCCCTATGAATTTAGCAAGGAGTATCGTGAGACATACGCCAGACAAGGCGCTGCCTTGGATTATTCCTATCGTCATCCTCGTGCTCTGGCAGCTGCTCGGCAGTCTGGGCCTAATATCTGACCGGGTCATGCCGACCCCTATAGAGGTATTCGTAGCCGGATGGAAGCTGACCTTGTCCGGGGAATTGGCCGAGGCCATTGGCATCTCTACAGGGAGAGCGTTCATCGGCTTCCTCATCGGCGGCAGCATCGGCTTCGTCCTTGGCCTGCTGAATGGTGTGCTTCCCCTCGCAGAGAAGCTGACAGACTCTACCGTTCAGATGATACGGAACGTGCCTCATCTAGCCTTAATTCCGCTGGTCATCGCTTGGTTCGGCATTGATGAGCAAGCGAAGCTGTTCCTTGTTGCTCTAGGGGTTATGTTCCCCATCTACTTGAACACGCTGCACGGCATCCGTTCGGTCGACCCCGGTCTCATTGAGATGGGTAAGGTGTACGGACTTAAGCCTTATGAACTGTATCGCAAGGTTATCCTGCGCGGGGCGATGCCTTCTATATTAGTCGGGCTGCGCTACGCGCTAGGCATTATGTGGCTCACGCTTATCGTCGCGGAGACGATTTCCGCGGATGCGGGAATTGGGTATATGGCGATGAATGCTCGAGAGTTTTTTCAACTGGATATTGTGGTATTCAGCATTCTGATCTATGCGGTGCTAGGCAAGCTGTCGGACCTCGCCGCCAAGTCGCTTGAGAGGAGATGGTTGCAATGGCATCCCCACTTCGCCAGAGACACACGCACCTCGAAGATCATCGAGATCGGCTGAGGGAGGCGGTGGAATTATCCTCTGATCCGCATGAACTGCCTGAATCTCCTCTATCGCAGCTAGGTACCTCGGACTCCGTCAGGCGCGGCCTCTCCGTTGCGCTGGATGGCGTGGCGAAGTCGTATGGCAGCTCAGCTGTCCTGCACAATCTTCACCTCTCCGTGACGGAGGGTGAGTTCATTGCCATCATCGGCCGCAGCGGCTGCGGGAAGAGCACGCTGCTGCGGACAACCGCAGGCCTCGAGCCTCCGAGTCAAGGCACAATCTCCTTAGGGGGCACTCCTGTGAAGGGTATACAGCCTGAGGCTCGTGTCATGTTCCAGGATGCCCGGCTGCTGCCTTGGCTGACCGTGCTGGACAATGTGATAATCGGCATTCAAGGGGTATCTCCGCAGCAAGCAAGAGAGACCGCTGCGGACACGCTGCGATTAGTTGGGCTGGAGGACAAGGCGAGGCAATGGCCGACTGTGTTGTCCGGCGGCCAGCGGCAGCGGGTGGCGCTGGCTAGAGCGCTGGTGAGCCAGCCGCAGCTGCTGCTGCTAGATGAGCCGCTCGGCGCGCTGGATGCGCTGACGCGGATCGAGATGCAGCGGCTGATCGAGCAGCTATGGGAGCAGCGGGGCTTCACCGCCCTGCTCGTTACCCATGATGTGAGCGAAGCCGTTGCGCTGGCGGATCGGGTCATCCTGCTCGAGAATGGCCAGATTACACTGGACATGACGATCACACTAGCGCGGCCTCGGCAGAAGGACAACAGCTTCTCCTACTATGAGAAGTATCTGTTGGACCGGCTATTGGCGCCCCAGCCTGATTCGGCCGGCGGCCTCCGCGGCACCGTATACGACATATGAGGAAGCTGGATGCGGTTGGCGGCCGTACCGTATACGATATCTAGGAGGTTGATAGGTCATAATTCAAGACGACGGGACAGCTGCAGAGATAGGGACACTTCATCTTCAATCGCTCACTCCTGTCAGAGCAGGCGCTGGCGCTGGCTCTGGTGCGGGCTCTGGTACTGGCTCTGATGCTGGACTCCCCGAGCAGCCTCTATTAATCAGACCGACCTACCAGAACCTCTATAACCATCGAATTCTGATTGGAAGCGCCGCGGATGTAGACTCCTTCATCGGCATTGAGAGTGTTGACCTTATCGTGGACTTAAGAGCTGAAGTGCAAGGAAGCTATCCTGTTCCTACAGATGCTATTGTGAAGCGGACTCTCATTCCATTAGTCAACAATAGCACTGAGCCCGGTCAGGAAGCCGTCATTAGCCAAGCAATCAAGCAGGTAACTGAGGCTTATCACGAGGGCAAGAAGGTCGCTATCCACTGCGCTGCAGGCTTAGCACGCACAGGGACGGTTGCCATTGGCACCTTGCTCGAGCTCGGTCTAGCTGTATCTGTTGAAGAGGCAGAGAGCACAGTTAAGCGTATACGCCCAGCAGTGGAGATTAGCCCAGCTCAGCATGAAGCTCTCCAGCATCTGTATCCCCCACACGCACATACACTGGCTCCCTCACCTGTACCTGTACCTGCACCGGTCTCCCTGCCGCCTGAATAGTTTAGCTGAGCAGCTTCATCCGCGTATACGAACAAGAGGCGCAGCCAGCGTTAGCCTGCTGCGCCTCTCTCTTCTCCCACCGCCTGCAACGGGTGCAGGTGGTGTAGTATGAAGCCCCCAAGCAATCATAGAGGTAACAATGGCCCTCTATTTCACACAATCCCAGACTGCAGAGCAAATTAGAGGTAAAAATGCCCTCTATTTCACACAATCCCAGACTGTAGAGCAAATTAGAGATAAAAATGTCCTCTATTTCACACAATCCCAGTCTGCAGAGCGGATTAGAGGTAAAAATGCCCTCTAACTCACACCTGCTTCCCCATCAGCATCCGGTTCCGCTCCCGCAGCCGTATCCACGTCCTCCATACCTCCCGCATCCCGCATCCCGCAGCCGTATCCTCGTCCCCCATGCCTCTGGGTTCCGGTCTCGGTGCCACTCCCTACACCCGGTGCAAGCTCCTCTGCTCCTTGCTCGCCAGCGCATCCTGCCAGAGCAACCGCCACTCCTGGTGGCTGTCCAGCACGGACTCGGGGTGAGCAGCGCTCCGCGCGACGAAGCTTGGGAGATGGGAACGGCCTGATGCGGCTCCCGTCTTGTGATAGCGCAGGTCGAGCGACCAGCGAACAATGTCCGAGTTGTTCGTAGTGCCGCGGTGGGGCGTGTACTTGTTCATAATGACCACTCCGCCCTTGCGGCATTCCGCCAGCACCGGCTGAACATGAGGGAGCTGTGCAGGCACGATGGTCGTCCCTCCCTCGGCTTGATGCTCCAAGTACCCCAGCTTGAACACCTCAGGCATAATCTCCATACAGCCTGTCTCCGCCGTCGCATCAACAAGCGGCATCCAGAACGTAATGATCTCCGAAGCTTCTGAGTCGGGTGTGGTAACCGCACAATCTTGGTGCCATGGGACATTCTCGAACGTGTTCGGTTCCGCCTGTCCTTCCCGTGCCTTCCACGGCAGCTTAGCACGGATATGCTGAATGGGGTTGCAGCTGAGCTCGGAGCCGAGCAGGCACTCTACCGCATCCAGCAGATTGTCATTCCTTAGGAACTCGAACATCGCCTCGCCCAGAATATCCATGATATCGAATGCACGGCCAATCTCCGGACATTGCGCATACAGCAGAGCATATCGGCGCTCGAATGATTCCGTCTCATGAAGCTCGGTAATCTTGCCCTCCGCATAGAGGACACTCGCCCGCAGGTCAATCTCCTTGGCCATCTCCGTAATGACAGGCTGTAGATCCTCATCTGTTAATACACCCTCTGCTACTAAGTAGCCATGGGTCTGATACTGAATAACTTGCTCCATCGTTAATCTCATTGTCCATTCCTCCTAAGGGCTGCTCTGCTGCTACACTTATCGTACCAAGGCAGCGCTTCCACTTGAAGGTAGAATTCTAACCGGAATGCGGACTATATTATCCTGTATGATGAAGGAGAACGGCTATGATACCTGCGGAACACCCTTGCAAAATAAGACGAATCCTCATATCCGACCATCTCCGATATCGTATAAACAGGCAAATCGGTATATAATAGCAGCTTCTCCGCTTCGATCATTCGCAGCTGCTGAAGATAAGCCATCGGAGTAAGCCCGCTGTGCTCCTTGAACACGCGGCATAGGTAATTCGGGCTCAAGTGGACGAATCCTGCAAGCTCCTCTAGCGTCATCTGCTGCCCTAGCCGACTGCTCATATATTGCTGAAGCAGCTCGGTCATCCTCGCCCCGCTCCCTGCACCCGCTCCTGCACCCTCGGCCATTCCTTCGCCGTGCTGTGCTTGGTAGATTCGCCGCAGCACTTCCTCGGTACGCAGCAATAACTCCATGACCATGAGCGACTGGTGCTCCTTAGACAGATAGGAGCGGACAGGATTGAGCAGCCTTCGATAGCCTTCCAGCAGTACGGGCTCCAGATGAGGAGGAACGGCGATCGGCCCTTCACGGACTAGCTGCTGGTAAGACTCCTCGGCTGTCTGCGTTGATTCGCCTTCCTTCAAGTCCAATTGCAGCTGACCATCCTCACCAGCCCCGCTCTCCGTTCCGCCCCACAAGTGCACAGGCTGAGGCTGACCATCCTCTCCGCTAAGGACGAAGGTGCACTCCAGATTGGTCAGCGGCAGCTGCTCACTCCCCGAGAATCCATGCCATTCACCTGGCTGAATCAGATAGAGCATTCCCTTCCGAGCCATTGTCTCACGGTCATTCAACAGGAAGCAGCCCTCTCCATCCAGAATGTACATGAGATGGAAGACAGGATGCTGATGTCTCCTTGCAATTAATCCTCTGCGGTTCACCTGATGATCGGTGGTCATATGCTCGGCCCGAAGCGCCTGTCCATTCACCATCCAGCGTATACTCATATAGGACCCCCTTCTAGATCGGCAGCAAGGCGGAAGCAGTCACTCCCTGCAGCAACTCTAGAATAGCAGAAGGGCAGCTAGACCGTCATCCGAATCGCATACTGGTAAGGAATAGCATTGTGCGGCGCTTCTCCTCTGCCGATACGCTGAACGTCCTGGAGCAAGTCCAGCACGACCTTCTCCCTCATGTCGAAGGTTGGACCGGCTATGTGAGGGAACAGCATCGTGTTACCTAGCTCACGCAGCGGACTATCCGCCGGAAGCGGCTCCTCCGGATACACGTCCAGCACGGCCTGGAAGCGGCCTGTCCTCAGCTCCTGCAGCAGCGCTTCATGGTCGATCAGACCCGGGCGCGCCGTATTCACGAAGAGGGCTCCATCTTGAATGCTGCGCAGAAGCTCGGCTGTAATGATGCCCCGATTCTCTGCGTTCTGCGCAGAGTGCAGCGAGATGACTTCGCAGGAGGAGAAGATCTCCTCCAGTGTCGCTCTTCGCGCACCGATACGAACTAGCTCCTCATCCGCCACATACTTCGAGTAGACGGATAGCTCGACATCGAACGGGCGCAGCAGCTCAGCATAATAACGGGCAATAGCTCCATATCCGACTAAGCCAACCTTCCGGCCGATCAGCCCCCGGTTGCGGTCAACCGCAGGTCTCCATCCTCCTGAGCGTACAGCTGCTAAGTATTCATCTGCTCGGCGAAGGCTCATTAGCGTATAGAGCAGGCAGCCCTCCGCCACACTCCTGGCGTAGATGTCATTACCGCTCAGCACGACAATCCCTCGGTTATATTCCTGCTCACTGATGACCGATGCTACTGTCCCTCCGGTATGGGCGTGTATGCGAAGCGAATTGGCATGGGCCAGCACGTCCGCATCCACTCTCGCCGAGCCCCACCCCGTGAACAGCACATCAACATCCTCTATATGGGCGATTAGCTGTTCCTTATTCATGGCGAAGGACCCTGTCTCGTTGAAGACAACCTCCCCCGCCTTCCTCAATTCCTCAATCGCACGTTCTGTAAAAAAGCTGTCTCTTACCTCGGACGCTCCCATTGCGATTAATATTTTCATCCTGGGCTGCTCCTCTACCAATAGATAACCGTTCGGTTAGCCAACCGGGCAACGGCCTCTGCAAAGTAATAATCTCCGTATATCAGCGATACGTTAATACCCGAATTTTTCGGCTTGTGCGCCGTCGCTTCCTTCAGCAGACCCTCGTGCTCCGGTTCATCCTTGGTAGAGTAGAACTGATATAGATTCTCTACTATTCGTTCGGCTAAGTCGGAGTAATAGGCGCGCTCTTCCTGCGGCACATGCTTAGCAATCTCAAGCAGGCTGGCTGCCGTAATGGCAGCTGCTGACGTATCGCGAGGCTCGTCATTCTCATACCCATGGAAGTGGAAGTCCCACTTCGGAACGAGATCCTCCTCCAGCCGGTCTATATACACCTTCGCACAGCTCTTCGCCGCTTCCAGATACTTCACATCTCCGGTATAACGGTAAGCATGCGCGTAGCCGCCAATGGCCCAAGACTGTCCGCGCGACCAGCAGGAATCGTCAGCATAGCCTTGGAAGGTGCGGCCTCCGATTGGCTCTCCGGTCTCGGGATTGAACAGGTACGTATGATACGTCGTATAGTCAGGCCGCACGATCGTACCTAGACAGGTATCAGCTTGCGCAATTGCAATCTCCCGATAGCGCGGATCCCCTGTCTCCTCACTTGCCCAGAACAACAGAGGCAGATTATACATACAGTCAATTATGATTCTTCCTCTATTCCCTTCGCTGAAGGCATCCCCCGGGGTCCACACGTTCCAAGCCTGAATGAACTTCCCCTTATCGTTGAACCGATCGGCCAGTGCAGCGGCAGCATCTAGACCAACCTGGCGGGATTGCTTGTTCCCTGTCAGCTTGTAGTCCGCTACGAAGGAGAGACTGAACAAGAAGCCAAGGTCATGATCGGTCGTGTGGCGGTCTTGGTATAGACGCTTGATGAATCGGTGCTTGAAGCGATCAGCCGCGCTAAGGAAGGAGCGGTCTCCGGACAACTCATAGCTGAGATAGGTTAGCCCTGTCCAGAATCCACCCACCCAGAAGCCATCCTCCATGAAGTGGTAGCGTCCGTCATCCGTAGCATGGGGCAGCTTATCTTCGAACCGGCTGGCATTTTCCTTTGTTTTGGCAACAATGAATGATTGAATCTCTTCCAGGTTATTCATTCTTCTTCCTCCTCGTAGGTCTGCTTCACTCAGCAGCCAGCTCACTCATGAATTCTGTATATCTCGATATGACTTCTTCCGTGCTAATCGGGAGCTCTCGCAGCTCCGGCCGCCACTTCGGCTCCCACTCCAGAGAGTAATAGCCGTTGTAACCGCTGTCTTGCAAAATGGCAACGATTGAGGCAATAGGCAGCTGCCCCTCACCAGTCAGCGTATACTTCCAATCCAGCAGATCGGGATCGTGAGGGGGTACGCCATCCTTCAGATGCACATGCGCACAGGCTTCACCCAGCAGGCGAATGGTGACTTCTGGAGACTCTCCGAATTCATACGGATGGATAATGTCATACACGACCTTGCAATTGCTCCGGCCAATCTCATCCAGCAAGTGGCGCAGTACAGCGCCTGTCGAGAACTCATTATGTGTCTCAATCCATACTTCCACACCGCGAGGCAGCCCGTAGTCACAAGCCTCTCTCACCAGCTCGATAATTCTCTCCCGATTAAGCGGAAGCGGCGGAGCGCTTTTGTACTTGAAGTGGTTCCCCAGCATAATGCGTACACCCTTGGCACCAAGCGTCCCAGCGATGTCGATCGTCCGCTTGAGCTCCAGCAGCCTAGCTTCTTCATGATCCTCGGCGCCGCTGAACCGTACCCTAGTGCCTATGTTGGTGACGGCAATGCCGGCCTCGCGGAACTGCCGGGAAGCTGCTTCAAGCTCTTCTTGGCTAGTCTCCAGAGTGATGGCATAGTTGGCATCCTCCTTCAGCTCAATGCCGGTATAGCCGTTCTCCAAGCAGCATCCAATGAGCTTCTGAACCGTCCAGCCTTCGCAAGGAAGGGTACTGTAGGCTAGCTTTAACATAGACAAGCAGACCTCCATCTCAGTGACTTTACATCACTATACATGGAGGCCAGCTTGAATACATGCACGATTTTGAGAACCTTTTTTGCGCTTTTTTCAGGTAGCGTCTGCTCCTTGGCGCCGATAACGAAGCGGGCTGAGCCCCGTTGCCTTCTTGAATGTCCTTGTGAAGTGGCTCACATTGTTGAAGCCGCAATCGAAGCAGACCTCCATCACACTCTTGTTCGTCAGCTGGAGCAGCTGGGCCGCCTTGCGAATCCGCAGCTCATTGACATACTGAACGAAGGGCTGGCCCATGAGCACCTTGAACATATAGCTGAAGTAAGTCGGAGACATAGCGGCCAGATGGGCTACCTCCTCCAGCTGCAGCTGTTCGATATAGTTGTTGTCTATGTAGCGAACAGCCTCGTAGAACTTCTCCCTGCCCGCTTGCCCTGGTTCAGATCGTTCATGGCCAGTCCGGGAGCTCTCGCGGAAAATCGTAACAAGCAAGCGGATCAGATCCGCCTTAATAAGCTGCCGATAACCCGGTTCTTGGCGTTCATGCTCCTGCTTCATGCTCGTAATTAACTGCTCCACCAGCACCTGACTGTGCGGAGAGGCAGCGATTTTGGGAAAAAGCGTGGTGTCTTGGAGCATCTCATCTTGTTCCAGGACGATAGGCATAAAGTCGATCTGCACCATACTGACTCTCTCTTCTTGGTAAGACTCGAATCGGTGAGGAATGAAGGGCGGGATGGCGAGCATGTCCCCCTTGGTCATCAAGTACGCCTGCTCTCCGACATAATGCATACAAGCTCCGCGCAGCAGATAGCAAACCTGGAAGTGCTCGTGGGCGTGATAGGCTAGATTAAGCGTCGATTCGTTCGGAAATTCCAGCTTGAACGGGAAGTCGATATCCATGAAGTCCTGATAATAGTAGATCTGAGGCTTCTCCAACTTATTCTCACATCCCCTGACGGTGAATCGTCTATACCTCTCATTCTATCGCAACTACAGAAGATCACAAGATCAGACAATTAATGCACAAGATTAGGTAGAGCCTGCCGCAGGATGGCCGGTCTATAATGCAGGTAGCATGACTACAGCTACTTGGCAGGAGTGAGAGGATAAGATGAGCAAGCTTAGAATTGGAACATTAGTTAACGGCGGTAACGCGGTGAAGGTCATTCCGCAGATCCTTCCTTATGGCTTCGAGTCCTTCGGTATTACGTATTGGCAGAGCACGGGCAGCTGGGATCTAGAGGAGACAGGCAAGAGGGTTCGGGACTTGTTGGCCGAACAGGGAGCAGACGCCATCATCTCCCATATTGGAGTATTCGGCAACCCGCTTACAGGGGCTGGAGACAATAAGGATACACTTGCAAGCTGGGAGCGCCTCATTGACAAAGCCCATCACTTCGGGACAGATCTTGTAACCGGATTCACTGGACGCATAACGGACGCACCTATTGAAGAATCGATCCCCCGGTTCAAGGAAGTATTCGGGGAGCTGTCGCGCAGAGCAGCAGACCGCGGAGTACGCATCGCCTTCGAGAACTGCGATATGGGCGGAACCTGGAACCGTGGAGACTGGAATATTGCACATGGTCCCACAGCTTGGGAGCTGATGTTCGACGCGCTGCCGGCGGACAATCTAGGCTTGCAGTGGGAGCCTTGCCACCAGATGGTCAGCTTAATCGATCCCATACCGCAGCTGCGCAAGTGGGTGGGGAAGATTATGAACGTACATGGCAAGGATGCTACGATCGCGTGGGATATTGTGAAGGAGTACGGTATTCATGGGCCGAAGGAATTTGCCTGGCACCGCACACCGGGCTTCGGCGATACGAATTGGACCGACATCATCACCATCCTGCGCCAAGCCGGCTACCAAGGCACCATTGATATCGAAGGCTGGCATGATCCCGTCTACCGGGACGAGCTAGAGATGACCGGCCAGGTTCACGGGCTGAACTATCTGAAAAGATGCCGCGGCGGCGACTTCGTGCCGAACCCGGTGTAGGTGAGGGCCGGCGGCGCGGCCTCTCCCCATTGGGGAGGTGCAATAGGTGCACTTTTGCACCTATTGCCCGTCTGCTCCATGGCCCCTATTCTCGAACACTAGCACTCTCCCGCTAACCATTGGTTCACCCCCTCCAGGCAGCGACATGCTCCATACCAGCTGCCAGCATGCACTGGCACTACTGGACCCTCTCATCCGCTGGCGCCGTGTGCCGACTGCGATATTTACTCGGGGCTTCGCCGTTCATGCGCTTGAAGGCTGCGCTGAATTGATACTCGTCGCTGTAGCCTATTGCCTGAGCGATCGACCTCAGCGGCATATCGGTGTAGAGGAGCAGCCGCTTCGCACGCTCGTTACGCAAGTAGTTAATATAGGCCTTGGGAGAGCAGCCCCAGCGCTCCTGGAATCTGCGGCGAGCGTATGAGGCAGATAATCCAAGGCTCTCGCAGAGTTCCTGCTGATTCAGAGGCACAGCGTACTGCTCATCAAGCACTCGCTTATACTGCTCCAAGGCCTCAGTAGAGGTATTCTGTGCGCGCCCCTCTCGAATTGCTCCTCCCGAATCCGCCCCTTCTGCAAGGAACTCCAATAGCTTCACCTTCGTCCGCAACTCGCTTGGCGGATTGCCCGGTGACCATCCCTTCAGCAGCAGGTCAAATCTAGCGTTCATGAGTTGGAACAGCTGCCCCGTACACTTCAGATGGAAGGGGATGGGCAGCGGCTCGGTTAGTGATGTGATGGTCCATCCCCCTTCCCCGTAACCTGCCTCTCCTATATCCATCAGTATCATAATAATATGAAGCGGTTCATGTTCATCCGCCTCCATCGACAGCTGGACTCCAGGATGCAGATAGAATAAGCTGCCCTGCTCCGCCTCCACCGCCATTCCATTCCCCTGTGTGAAAATCCCCCGCCCCTCATGCACCCAGTACAAGGTATGGAGATTCGTACTGCGTCTTATTCCTTGCCAGCCTGCCTCACGATGCTCATCATGCAGCAGATGAATATGAATGGCCATTAGACTTAAGGCGTTTTTATCAACCAAGACGGATCACCACCTAGAAGCGATATTCACAAATGATGGATCTATTCTACCATTGGCTTAACCTCCACGTCTCTTCATAATGGGGATCAATAAGAACGCTCACAGAAGGAGGCATGAACATGTGGAACCTGCAAGCAAATAAGCAGCCTGCAGAGCAGTGGGAGGATTCCGAGCTGAACTATATGCCTTGGATTGAGCGATCCGAGCGGCAACGCGAGGAACAGGCTGCATGGCAACAAGCTCTCTGCAACAGGTACGATATTCACATCGGGGAACATTGCTATATCTCACCATTAGCGGCAGTCTTCCCGGACACGCTACGTATGGGGGACCGCAGCTTCATTGCAGCAGGGGCCATCGTTCGCAATACAGACCTGACGCTGGGGGCAGACTGCTCTGTCAACGCCTATGCGGTTATCGCCGGGAAGGTGACGATTGGCAGTGGAGTTCGAATCGCTTCCCATGCCGTTATTATGGGGTTCAACCATGGCATAGAAGAAGTGGATACGCCGATCTACAAGCAGCCTTGTACTTCGAAGGGAATTACAATCGAGGATGATGTGTGGATTGGAGCAGGCGTCACGATTGTCGATGGGGTCACCATTGGAGCGCATAGTGTCATAGCCGGCGGGGCTGTCGTTACGAAGCCTATCCCGCCCTATTCCATCGCAGGAGGCAATCCGGCTAAGGTTATCCGAAGCCGTCTTGGCCGCACAAGCTCCTCCGCCTCTGGCTCTCCCCGCCTGACTGAGAAGCTGTCTGCCTTCGGTGGGGCGGTGAAGGGACAGATGGAGACTCTTCTGACCAGTTATATAGAGAATAGAGACGGCGAATACACCTATGTGAATCATGGCGGCGGCCCTCGCACGCTGCGGGCTTGGTGTGACGCTGTAGAGCTGGCTGCTCTGTTCGGAGCATCTCCCCCAGGCTTCAGCAGAGAGGAGATTATCTCTCGATTAGGTAACGCCCAAGACCCCGAGACCGGCCTTATCCCCGATCCTTGGCATCTCCCAGACCCGGTTACCAACGAGCCCGCCAGACTGTCGGACCATCTGTCACGCTATCACTTGCTTGCAGTCGGCTATGCACTGGAGACACTTGGCGAATCATTGCCTCACCCTGTGTCCGTCATCCAGCAGATGACAGCTGAGCAGCTGTACGAGCAGTTGAACACGCTGCCCTGGTCCACCAATGCTTGGGGCTGCGGAGACTGGATCGATGGGTATGCGACTGGCTTATACCATAATATTCGTCATCATGGATCTATGCAGCGTCCAGATGCACTCTTCGGATGGCTGCTGACCCATGCTGATCCAGCCAGCGGAATGTGGGGCAGCCCTACGCCGGAGCAGCAATGGCTTCAGCCGGTTAACGGTTTTTATCGTCTGACGAGGGCGACGTATGCGCAGTTCGGTATGCCGCTTCCTTACCCGGAAGCGGCGATTGATACCGTGCTGCGACATACTCGGAATAAGAACTTCTTCCGTGAGGGTGCTGGGAATGCCTGCAATGTACTAGATGTGATTCATCCCCTGTGGCTGTGCAGGAAGCAGACGGATTATCGCCGAGAGGAGGCTATCACGTGGGCTGAAGCACAGATTGAGCGGGTGTTAAGGCATTGGAAGCCTAACCGCGGCTTCAGCTTCGAGCTGGAGCCAGGCTATCCTACAGGTCTCATGGGCACGGAGATGTGGTTGTCCATACTCTATCTCCTTGCCGATCTGTGCGGCTGCAGCACCAGTCTGGGCTATGTGCCTCAGGGTGTCCATCGTCCGCAGCCTGCTATGCTGCTCACCATATAATGAGATGTGGGTGCGGCTGTCCCGCTGACTTGGGGTGCGGAATAGGGTGTACTTGTGCACCCTATTCCGCTCGTCGCCCCCGAACGCTCGGCAACCTGGTGCACTTCTGCACCATATCTCGCATCACACCCGCCGCGAGCTCCTAATTAGCTGCAATTATGAACCTGCTTCCTCCCCAATGAATCATTCCAGTCCTTCCCTACCTAGTAAGTAAGCCTCGTCGAACGCATCAGCCGCCGCGAAGTCTAGAGGCGTCAGTCCTCCTGCATGCCATGACGTCATGCGCACGGTAACCAGCTTGTAATCAATTGCAATGAATGGATGATGGTTCAGCCTCTCCGACTCCTCCGCGATTCGGTTGACGAAGGCCACAGCGTCCATGAATTCACGGAAGCGATATTGGCTCACGATCCACTTCTCTCCCTCCCGCTTCCACCCCCTCCGCTTGTCCAATTCCACCGCCACTTGCTCCTCTGTCAGCTTCACGTGCAACTTATTCACTCCCTTATGTTATTCGCTATGTTATCTATGATATCATGGAAATAATACGCTTACATAGAACTTGGCTGCCCTATATCACTATAGCATCAGATTCTCATGCTTCGGTCCGGCAGAGAGACGAGCCGCGCTGCGGGCCGTGCATATCTTGTATCCTTATGCTCTAGGAGGAAGTGCGGAATGTTAACCAAGCTCAAAAGAATGTTACGATTCAACCGGCGAAGCGTCCTCACCACCTGGCTTCTCTCCTATATGGCTGTCCTCCTGCTCCCCATCATCATGAGTATTATCGTCTACCATCAGTCCAGCAGAGCTCTTAACCATGAGATTCATGCAGCGAACAGCTCGCTCTTGAAGCAGGTTCGTGAGATTATGGACAGCCAATTCCAAGCGATGGAGCGGCTGAACTTCGAGCTGAGCTGGAATGTGAAGATCAAGGAGCTGCTTGATTCCTACAAGTATCAGAAGTTCCCGAACGAATTCCAATATGACCTGTACAAAATCACCCGAGATCTCATCACCTACCGAAATTCCTACTCCATGGTCGACCTATTCTATGTCTATATGGCATCCTCCAATATTGTCATGCAGGCCGATACGTATCGTGACAGCCGATTCGCCTATGAGCTGCTGCACCGAGATTCCTCGCTCACCTATGAAGAATGGCAGGCTATTATGAAGGGCAGCCACAAGGGCAGCTTCATTCCAATGGTTCGCTTAGGGCCTGATAACAAGCCTGTCAAGAGCATTGCTTATATTAGTTCCTATCCTAACGCCTTCGGCGACAAGCCCATTGGTACGAATGTCATTATGATGGACCAATCCCGCATACTTGGCGCAATTCGCAATGTGGAGCACTTCAATCAAGGACATGTTATGATACTGAACCATAATCAAGAGGTGCTGGTATCCTCCAGCACGAAGCCGCTTCCGGCAGCTTTTCCCTACAGGGAGCTGAACAACACCAATGGCAGCGTCCAGTGGACGTATGCGGGCGAGACCTTCGAGGTATCCTCTATCTACTCCTCGAAGTCCAAGCTCCATTATGTGTCCATCATCCCCAGCCGCTTAGTCTGGGAGAAGGCCGAGCGGATACGCAGCTTCACCTATGCTAGCATTGCGATCTCACTGCTTGGCGGTATCATGCTGACTGCCGCCTTCCTCTGGATGAACTACCATCCCGTCAGGCAGCTCGTTCAGTCGTTCGCTAGGCAGCATAGAGACGGGGAAGATAGACGGGGCACGAATGAATTCCATTATCTTCAGGATTCCATTAATCAGACTCTTATGGAGATGGATCGCATTCAGCTGACTCAGCAGCAGCAGCGGCATATTCTTCGGTCCAACTTCATGACGCGGCTGCTGAAGGGGAAGCTGGACAATCAACTGCCTGTGGAGGAGAGCCTAGAAGCCTTCCAGATGACCTTCCATTCCGACAGCTTCGCCGTTATTCTGCTCTATATGGAGTCTAACAGCGCATTCATGGAGCGTATTCCGAACACTGGGATGGATGAGAGCGGCAAGCTTCACTTCCTGCACTTCATTATCTCGAACGTCGTCGAAGAGATGGCTGGACAAGGGGGCCATAGAGGGTACGTCACGGAGGTGGACAATACGCTAGCCTGCCTAGTCAATCTCTCACCTGAAGTGCCGTCTGAGTGCCATTCCGAGCAATTAACCGCTATGGCCCGCCAGTCACAAGCCTTCTTAGCCAAGGAATACCATATTCATCTGACCTTATCCCTCTCCCGGGTACACCGCGCCTTCCCGGGCATCTCCGCTGCCTATTCCGAGGCCATTGACGCCATGGAATATAAGCTGATTAAGGGAAGCAAGGAGATTCTGTCCTATGAAGCCATCTACCTGAAGGAAGGACAGGCAGAGAACAATTCTGGCTACTATTATCCGCTCCAGGTTGAGCAGCAGCTCATGAATTATATGAAGGTTGGCGACTTCACGCTGGCACGTGAGACATTATGCACCATTATAGAACGGAACTTCAGCAAGCCTGGGGTATCCATTCCGATCGCGCGCTGCCTCATGCTGAATCTGGCCTCCACGATGATTAAGACAATTAATGAGCTAGGTGATGCTCAGGACAGCTTCCTCATGCAGAATCCGAAGCGAATTGAGCGGCTCATCGCTTGTGAGACCGTTCAAGAGATGCAGGAGCAGATGACCGCCCTGCTTCACAAGGTATGTGAGTATACGGCCTGCAAGAGACAGAGCCATATGGAACAGAACAGACAGCGGGGACTGGATGAATTAACTGCGAGTGTTAGCCGTTACATTGAGGACAATTATGCAGACCCCAATCTGAATGTGACGACGATTGGTCTTCATTACAACCTTAAGCCCACCTACTTGTCCAAGCTGTTCAAGGACCATACAGGCGAAGCACTGCTTGATTGCATTAACCGGCGAAGAATGGATGCAGCGAAGCTGCTGCTGCAGGCTGAACGTTCGAAGAGCATTGGCGATATCTCTCAAGAGGTCGGCTATGGCGATGTGAACTCCTTCATCCGCGCATTCAAGAGATATGAAGGCATAACCCCCGGCAAGTATAAGGAGACGCTCTTAGAATAGATAATGCAGATGGCATTGGAGATATTGTAGATGCTTCAGATGCAAACTGTCGACGCAATTGGAGATATTGCGAATAGTCATTATGTAAGCGCTAACCTATAGTGGACCTAGGAGCTGACAGCTCTCACATCCCGTCACAAGGATAGATATTGAAGGAGGTCTTCTGCCCATGGTTGTCGTTAACCCTAAGAGAAAAAACTGGTTCTCCGCTGTACTCGCCTTACTAATCTTATCTACTATATTGATGGCTTGCTCCAGCAATGGAGGGAATGAAGCAACCAATGCCGAGTCGACTAAAGCGCCTGACAACGGAGCGGCCGCTCCGGAAGAGAACGGTTCAACGTATCCTATTAAGTCAGATAAGACCTTAACGTATTGGGGTGAATTCCCCGGTAATCTCGTTGGCATCAAGTCCGCCCACGAAGAAGTTCCCTTCTACCAGGAATGGCAGAATCGTACGGGTGTCAAGGTGAAGTTCACGGCACCGCCAGCCAACCAGACGAAGGAAGCCCTGAATGTGATGCTCGCCTCAGGCGAGCTGCCGGACATGATTGAGTACAGCTTCCTCGGGTTCCCGGGAGGCCCAGAGAAAGCGATTAAGGACGGCTATATCCTGCGCCTTAACGACTATATGGAGAAGTATGCTCCGAATCTCGTGAAGTACCTCAAGGCTAATCCTGAGATAGACAAGGCCATCAAGACGGACAACGGCAGCTACTATGCCTTCCCGTTCATCCGCGGCGATGAATCGCTCATGACCTTCCAGGGTCCGATTGTAAGACAGGACTGGCTGGATGAGCTAGGGCTTCCTGTCCCTGAGACCATCGATGAATGGACGGCCACGCTAAGGGCCTTCAAGGAGAAAAAAGGCGCAGCAGCTCCCTTCGCCGTCAACAGCAAGCCGCGTGTATTCAATGATCTCGGCAACGGAGCATTCGCAGGAGCCTTCGGGGTTACTCGGAACTTCTTCATCAGCAATGATGGAGACATTAAGTTCGGCCCTGCTGAGCCTGGCTTCAAGGAATTCCTCTCCCTGTTCCGCAACTGGTATGCTGAAGGACTCATTGATAAGAACCTGGCCACCGCAGACGGCAAGGCTATGGATGCTAATATTGCCTCTGGCGCGACAGGAGCAACCGTCGGGAATGCCGGAGGAGGCATCGGCAAGTGGCAGCCTCTAGTTACGAGCAACAACCCTGACGGTATACTTGCTCCAGCTCCATACCCTGTCCTGAAGAAGGGCGATACGCCAATGTTCGGGCAGAAGGATCCTGCCTATACACCATACGGCATGGTTGCCATAACGGCTAACTCCAAGAACATCGAGCTGGCCATGAAGGTACTCGATTACGGCTACAGTGATGAAGGCCATATGTACTTCAACTTCGGCCAGGAAGGCGTCAGCTACACGATGGAAGGCGATTATCCGAAGTATACCGACCTGCTCTTGAAGAATCCTGACAAGCTCGCGCCGGCGCAAGCGATGTCTCTCTACATTCGCGCCAACTATTCCGGACCGTTCGTCCAAGACAAGCGCTATATCGAGCAATACTTGCAGCTGCAGACTCAGCGTGATGCCATTGGAATCTGGTCCAAGACCGATATGGATAAGCATCAGATGCCGCCGGTGACCCCAACAGTTGAAGAGAGCTCCGAGTATGCGAAGATTATGACGGATGTAGACACCCTTGTTGATGAGATGACGTTGAAGATCATACTAGGACTGGAGCCGCTGGATTCCTTCGAGAAATATGTAGAGAAGCTCAAATCGCTCAAGCTGGATCGTGCCATTGAGATTCAGAAAGCTGCTCTGGAGCGTTACAAAAATCGTTAAGCGCATGAAAAGTTCGGGGGAGTCCAGGCGGCTCCTCCGTCCTTCTAAGGAGGGATAGAGATGGCTCAATCGGTACCCGTAGCAGAGGCTAATCCACCTACAGTAACGAAAACGTCGGTCAGCTGGCAGAAACGGTTCGTCCGTGATTTTATACTGAACAAATACTTGTACGTCATGATGATTCCCGTCATTGCCTATTATGTCATCTTCCACTATGCACCCATGTATGGAGCAATCATCGCATTCAAGGACTACACACCGATGAAGGGAATTACCGGCAGCGACTGGGTCGGCCTGCAGCACTTCCGCGACTTCTTCGGGAGCTACTACTTCTGGCGGATACTGAAGAATACGTTCATCATCTCCCTCTATTCCTTGCTGTTCGAATTCCCTGCACCGATCCTGCTCGCGCTGCTGATCAATGAAGTTCGCAATCAGCTGTTCAAGCGTGTCGTCCAGACGATTACGTATATGCCCTACTTCATCTCTCTGGTCGTCATCTGCGGGCTCATCAAGGACTTCACGAATGCAGACGGTATGTTGAACTCGCTCCTCACCGCCTTCGGCTACGATGGGAAGGCGATGCTGGAGAAGCCTGAGCTGTTCCGAACGATCTATGTCTCCTCTGAGATCTGGCAGCGCATCGGCTGGGAATCCATCATCTACATTGCGGCGCTCATGTCCATTGACCAGGAACAGTACGAAGCAGCTAGAATGGACGGCGCCTCCCGGTTCAAGCAGATGCTTCACATTACGCTGCCGGGCATTCTGCCCGTCATTACCATTATGTTCATTCTTCGAATGGGGAGCATGCTTAACGTCGGCTTCGAGAAAATCATTCTCTTATACAACCCCGTCATCTACAATACGGCCGACGTCATCTCCTCCTTCGTCTATCGGAAGGGATTGCTCGAGTTCGGGTGGAGCTACAGCGCGGCTGTCGGACTGTTCAATTCCTTATTCAACCTTACGCTGCTCATAACAGCCAACTATATAAGCCGTAAAGTGAACGACAATAGTCTGTGGTAAGGAGGAATGCCGCATGAAGCAAGAGACTGGCCGATTAGACCGACTATTTGATTACTTGATACACGTTGTGCTGCTGCTGCTCGTTGCCGTCACGCTGTATCCGCTGCTCTATGTGCTGTTCGCCTCTGTAAGTGAAGCGAATCAGCTCGTCAGCCACAAGGGCTTCCTATGGAAGCCGTTAGGCTTCAGCCTTGAGGCTTATCTGAATGTATTTCGGAATCCCGGCATTCTAACCGGGTACAAGAATACCCTGTTTATTTTGTTTTTCGGCGTCATTCTTAACCTGACGATGACCTCGCTGGCTGCTTATGTTCTTTCTCGCAAAAATGTCATGTGGAATAAGCTGTTTATTTTCGTCATTGTGTTTACAATGTTTTTCAACGGGGGGCTTATTCCCATCTATCTCATCGTGAAGAATGTCGGGCTCGTTAATACACTGTGGGCTACCATTATTCCATTCGCCATCTCCACCTTCAACCTGATCATTATGCGGACAGCCTTCATGGCCGTGCCCGATTCTCTCGAGGAGTCGGCGAAGATGGACGGGGCGAACCACTTCACGATTCTGCTGCGCATCATTATTCCACTGTCTATGCCAGTCATCGCGGTCATGATTCTGTATTATGCGGTGGAGAAGTGGAACGGTTGGTTCTACGCCGCCGTCTTCATTCAAGATCGTGAGCTGTTCCCGCTGCAGCTGGTGCTTCGGGAGATACTCATTGCGAATGCAACGGACAGCATGTCCGGCGACGCCAGTGCTGGAGAGCGGTTCCAGGTCGGTGAGACGATCAAGTACGCCACGATCATGATTGCTACCGTTCCCATCCTGTGCGTCTATCCATTCGTGCAGAAGTACTTCGTTAAGGGCGTTATGGTTGGGGCGCTTAAGGGGTAGAGGTTACGGCCCATCCATGATATGTTAGAGGATGAGTAATGGAAATCTTATCTAACATCATGATGGAATGGGGAATCCTTGTGCAAGGTACAATGAAGGCCGTCAGGCTGAATGGATACGGCGGGGCATCAGATCTGGAGCTGGTGGAGACCGACATTCCACAGCTTGCGCCTGGGGAAGTGTTAATTAAGGTGCTGGCAAGCTCCATTAATCCTTCGGATCTTCTGTTCCTCGAAGGGAAGTACGGCGTGAAGCTGCCGCTGCCCTGCCTAGCCGGCGTGGAAGGCTCCGGCCTAGTCGTAGCGGCAGGCAGCGGCTTCGCTGCGCGGCGGCTGAAGGGCAAGCGGGTTACCTTCGCTTCGCAGAACTGCGGCGCTTGGGCCGAGTATGTGAACGTCAGCGCCTTAGGCTGTATCGTGCTTCCGGACAATGTGTCCGATGAGCAAGGGGCCGTCTTCTTCGTTAATCCGGCCAGCGCTTATGCGCTGCTGTCGATAACGAAGAAGAGCCGAGTGAAGGCGGTGGTACATACCGCCGGTGCAAGCGCACTGGGTAAGGTGCTCATCCAGCTGGCGAAGGGGATGGGAATTACGGTCATCAGCATCGTACGCCGGGAGGAGCAAGCGGAGACGCTGAAGCAGCTGGGGGAACAGCATGTGCTCGTCAGCACAGCAGCTGGCTTCGACGAGGAGCTGCAGGTGCGCTGCGCAGAGCTTGGAGCAGCTGTATGCTTCGACGCGGTCGGCGGTGAGCTTGCCGGGCGGGTCCTGACCGCTATGCCGGATGGTTCCACCCTCTACCAATACGGCCTGCTGTCAGGGGAGAAGACGACCGCCGATGCGGAAGATCTCGTATTCCACCGCAAGAGCATCCAAGGCTTCTGGATGTCGGACTGGGTGAAGTCTCAGTCTATTCTGAAGCTGCTAGCGATGCAGTCCACCTTGACGAAGCTCATTGGCAGCTCGATTCAGACCGATATTCATCGTCGCTTCCCGCTGGAGGAGGCGGCCGAGGCCGCCCACTATTACAGCAGCCACATGTCTGCCGGCAAGGTGCTTCTAGTGCCAGGGAAGTGAGCAGCCTGCTCGCTGTTCCATGAATAAGGGGCGTCCCCAAGTCATCTATGACCAGTCATCTATGACCTGTGGGGACCGCCCCTCTGCTATTCATTCTACCAATAAGACTTGGTTGCGCCTAACAGCCGTGCTACTGCTTCCGCGTAATAATAGTCCCCATAGATGAGTGAACAATCCACATGACTGTTCATGGGATGATGACTGCAGCCATGCAGGAGCAGACCTTCGTTATCCTCATCACCGGCGGTTGAATATGCATCGTATAAGCTTAATACCGCATGCTTGGCATACTCCGTGAATGCAGACCTGTCATCACCTTCCACATACTTGGCAAGCTCAAGCAAGCTGGCAGCAGCAATAGCCGCAGCGGAGCTGTCTCGAAGGGCTGCTTCACGGTCCGGCACCGAGAAGTCCCACACAGGTACATAATCCCTCTCGACCCGATTCAAGTATTGCTTCGCGCATCCTACCGCAATGGTCAGATATTCCTGCTTGCCTGTATAACGGTAGGCATAGGTATAGCCTCCAATGGCCCATGTCTGCCCGCGCGACCATACAGAATCGTCGGAATAGCCTTGGAAGGTGCGTCCATACTTAGGCTCACCCGTAAGGGGATCGAACACGTAGGTATGGTACGCCGTATAGTCCGATCGAATAATCGTTGACGCACAGGTATCAGCATGCGCCTCTGCAACTCTGCGATAATCAGAGTCTCCCGACACTTCCGCCGCCCAGAATAAGAGAGGAAGATTATACATGCAGTCAATAATGATTCTGCCTCTATTCTCCTCGCTGAATGGGTCCCCAGGCTTCCATACGTTCCACGCTTGAATGAACCTGCCCTTCTCATTGAACCGCTCGCGCAGCCGGTCGGCCGCGTCAAGAGCAATACGCTTGGCCTCTGGACTGCCAGTCAGCTTGTAATCCGCGACGAATGACAAGGAGAATAGGAATCCCGTATCATGATCCATCGTCTCTGGCGTCTCATACATGCGCTTAAGCAGCCGCGGATAGGAGGCGCGAGCTGAGGTGACATAGCTGTCATCTCCCGTTAGCTCGTAAGACAGCCAATTCAACCCTGTCCAGAAGCCTCCCGTCCAGAAGCCGTTGTCAGCGAATTCATAACGGCCATCCTTCGTCTGGGCAGGCAGCTTATCTTGGAAGCGCATGGCATTGCGCTTCGTTCTATCCGTAATGAACTGTGCAATGGTCGTCCACTGTTCCGTCATATTCATCTTATCCGTATGCATTAATTCGTCCCCCTATTAAGCATCTGCTCGGGCAGCGTACTGTTATGAATAATATCCGTCAGCTTGCGGTGCCAATGAATATCTCGCCACATCCCTACGAACTGCGGACCGCAGAAGTTACTCGTTGCTATAGCGACCCATACTCCCTTGGAGGCTGCGGTTCGAACACCTAGCTCGCACATTCCCTTCACCATCTCCCAATCCAGCAGCGGCCAGTCCTTCCAATCAACTACACCCCAGCATTCGGTCGTTATTAACGGCTTGCCCGTCCTTCTGGACCACGCTGCGATTCGCTCGATGCCATCCACAATTGCGCCATCCCAGTAGCTCTGATTGCTGTAATAGACATTCGCTGCATGCTTAACCAGATTGTCATAGCCCGTTGATTCGAAGGCTTCATACTTGTAGCCGACCTGCTGGTCCCAATCCGTGAAGGTTGGCAGCCAGAGGTGAGGTTCCAGGAAGTCCAGATAGTCGACCTCCCTTGACTCTATTCCTTGATAGTCATAATCCGAGAACGTGTAGTTCAGATCGGGATAGCTCTCGCGAAGAATAGCAAGCGATTCCTTCATCCACTTCACGCTAATCACGGAGTCACGCGTTACCTCGTCACTCTCCGCTGCTGCATACAGGAATGGCGTCCACGGCTTCGCCGGGTATTCATTAACCAGATCCACGAACAGCAGGCTATCCATTAACCCTGCTTCCTCTACGACCTTAAGGGTGGAGCGCCATATGCGTGCCAGATCGCCGGGCGTCTTCAGATTCATTCGGATGTCGTCTTCATCCTGTCTGAACCAGGTCGACAAGCCGATCGCGATGCCCTTGCGCTTGCAGATGCTCATGAACTCGACCAGATGCCGAGCGACTTGCGATACGCGGGTCAACGATGCTGCTCCCCATACTTGCTGGTTCCAACGGGGGATTAATGTCCACTCCTTCTCACCGTCCGCATCAATGAGATGAGGATAAGCATCAATTCGAACGGCATCATAGCCGCGCTCTATTAATTCATCAAGTGCCTTGTCCCAATCTTCATAACCCGCTCCGGCCCATCTTCGCTCCAGCCAAGAGAAGTCCCACATCGTAATGGCGAGCGGCCTTGTATATGGATATCTCATCTGTGTACCCTCCAATTGTCATTCCTGTATGCCTACATGGATAACCTTCTATCTGGGTGTCAGTCTGCGATAATGATCAAGCGTGACTCGGCCGAGAAGCTCCTCGCCCTTGATTAGCCGGGCAAGCTCGTCGACAATGAAGTCGCATAGCTCCCTCTTCAACAGGCCGTGGTACCCTCCGATATGAGGCAGGCAGAGCGCATTCGGCAGAGTAAGCAGCTCATGCTCCTTAGGAAGCGGCTCCTGCTCGTATACATCTAGAGCGGCAGAGATACGGCCTTGGCGCAATTCCTGCAGCAGTGCCTCCTCTTGCACGATAGGTCCGCGAGCCGTATTAATGAACAACGCGCCGTCTCTAAGCCTCCCAAGCTGCTGGCTCCCAATCATGCCTTCCGTTCGCGGAGTCCATGTATTGTGCATCGATACGATATCGCTCTGCTCGAACAACTCATTCAGTCCGCACAATTCCACCCCTGCAGCCTCAGCCTCCTCTATACTGCAGAAGCTGGAGTGAAGGAGGATTCGCACGTTGAATGGCTTCAACAGACGGATAACCTGCTTCGAGATCTCCCCATAGCCGACCAGTCCAATTACTCTTCGCGTTACGCCTAGAATCGTGTCACGGTTATTGTCACTCCAGTGCCCTTGCTTCAGCCTAGCGTTATAACCGGACAAGCTCCAAGCGCCGGCTAACATAAGCGACACCGCGCACTCCGCCGTGGATTGAGCAAGTACTCGATTAGCGGAGGTAACTGCAACTGCCGTATCGAACACATCTTCCTTCACGATCGATACGACACTTCCTGCTCCATGCCCGATGAATTGGAGACGCGAAGCATTCGCGAGCACCTCTGGCGTGAATGCGGGAGAACCCCATGAAGTAATGACGGCATCATAACCGCTAATGACCTCCGCGAGCCTCTCACTTGTGAATGTCTCATGAATGGGAACAAAATCCGTGTCGCTAATGCGATCCAGCTTGCTTCTGACCTGCTCCTGCCAGAACAGCTCGCGCAAGCCTTCGTTCGATATGGCTACCAATGTCTTCAATTTCTAAGCCCTCATTTCGTTCGAGATTGGATGACTTGATTCATGTAAGCGACATATTCGGGCAAGACTCTCTCCGGTCCCATGTCAGGGCGCTGAAGCTCTACTCTCCACTTCGTCTCCCACTCCAGCGAGTAGAAGCCAGAGTAGCCAGATTGCTCTAATTGATGGACAATAGACGCAATAGGAACTCTTCCTTCACCCAGCCTGGTATACGTCCAATCGATCTGGAGCGGGTCCGCACTTGGTGTTCCATCCTTGATATGAACATGTGCACAATCGCTTCCTAGTAAGGCAAGGGTGTCTTCGGGTCTCTCTCCTTCTTCCAGTGGATGGATAATATCGTAGATGACAGCGCAGTTCTCCATCTCAACGTCATCCAGCAGTTGTCTCAGGCTTCGCGCGGTAGCGTATTCATTATGGGTCTCAATCCAGACCTGAATACCGTATGCAGACGCATACTGACAAGCCTGCTTGATGCGAGCCGATACGACATGGAAGGGTACCTCCGGCATAATAATGTCACGTCGTTGGTTGAAGTAGCCAAGGAACACACGGATGGCCTTCGTTCGAAGAACAGCCGCGAGCCTAACCGTCTTCTTGAAGAGCTCCAGCTGCTGTTCGTCTGCATCGCTTCCCGTGAAGCAGACGCTTGAGCCTAGATTGGTCACGGTGACGCCCGCCTCGTGGAGCATTTGATAGGCTTCGCTTTGTTTAAGCGCTGTCATTTCCGTCGATATCGCCCAAGCTTCGCCTACTCTCAGCTCTATGCCGCTATATCCCGAAGACTTCGCGATGGCAATCATCTCTTCCAGAGTCCAGCCTTCGCAGGGCAGCGTACTGAACGCCAGTCTATTCATGCATCGTCCTCCTTGCTTCTTCTTTGTTTCTCTTACCGTTTTCATTATGTCATGACACCTCTTCCGCTTCCTTTCCTTTTCCACGAACTTTTTGCACAATTCCACGAATCCGTGTACTCTGAAGTGAGAAGCTCATCTTAACTCTCATTGGCGGTGATTACGATCATGCACAGCTTTCCTATCTATGCATACAGAGACATGCTCGACGATCAATTCCCGTTCAAGATTGAATTGCGCTCCCCGTCGTATATGAATCGAGCTCTGCATGCACACGAGCATCTGCAGTTATGCTATATGCTGTCCGGCAGTTGCCTCCATTGGGTCAGAGGAGAGTCCTTCATTCTCATGAGAGGCGACCTGATCTCCATTCCACCTCACCGGGAGCATCGCCTCGAGACACGTGATGGAATGGACTATGCCATGATCCAAGTCGACTTCATGCCTCATGCGATTAATGAGGGCCTTCGGGATTTGACCCATATGCAGAATTTCCTTGACTTCGCTTATATTAGACCGATTATTTCCATAGATAATGTAATCCCCAAGATGGCGCTCAGCTCACCCGCTCAAGCTCAGGTTGAATCCATATTGAAGAACTTGCTGGATGAATGGGAGAATAGGGAAGAGGGCTATCAGCTCGCGATTAAGGCTGAGCTGCTGAAGCTGCTTGTCATTACGGGCAGGCAGTATGCCAGATTCTCATCCACACAGGACCAGGAAGCAAGCCATCACGTCCATCTTCATCGCAGAGCGTTACTCGAGGCCATTGAGCACATGGAGAAGCACTTCGACGAAGATCTGCGTCTAGAGGACATGGCATCGAAGGCGCTTATGTCTCCGTCTTATTTCAGCTATATGCTGAAGATGATCAAGGGCAAGACCTTCATTGAACTCATAACCGATCTGCGTATGCAAGCGGCCATCGAGCTGCTTCGGACAAGTCATTATTCCATTACTGAGATTGCCCTGCAGTCAGGCTATAATCATATCAGCCACTTCAATCGCACCTTCAAGAAGCATACCCGAGTCACACCGGGTTACTTCCGCAAGAATAAGTTATAACCTCCCTCCTTCACTCGTCTCTAATAGAAATAAAAGGTGCCCCGCTAAGCCATAAGCTTAGCGGGGCACCTCTATTCCTTACTGAACGACTTCCAACTGGTTCATCTTGTTCTTCGCTACCTTCAGATAGCCGTACACATTCTGCAGCTCGCTGTCCTCGACGAAGCGCAGGCGCATGCCGTCCGCCGCTGTCTGGATATAGGGCTTCAGTGCAGAAGCACCGCCGCCTAATACATAGAAGCATTGAATGTCCGGGTACTTCTTCCAACGCTTGCGGATCAGATCTACAATCTTCTGCGCGGCACGGCTGAAGTAGTTGTCCACAATTGACCTAATATCCGTCTGGCCTTCGCCTACCCGTTGAATATTGTATTCACCGCGTCTTATCCGCTGAATCAGCTTCGTGCGGCTCGCGAACCGGTATCCGTGCAGGTCTTCGACTTCACGGATGATTGAGTCCAGATAGGAAGCCAGCCCAAGCTGCTCACCCGTACTGAACTGATTATCAATGCTCATACGCTTCACGATGGGGAAGTCCGTCGTTAAGGCCCCCATCTCGCAGATACCGATGACTCCGTTGTACAATTCCTCATCTCGAACCTGAAGATTATCATTGGTCGCCATGTTCAGCAGCGCGGCTGCACCCTCGATCGAGACGAAGGCACGGCGGATCTGAATGCGAATGGTGCGCCCCTTCAGCTTCGGCGTGGTTAGGAAGGTTACTTCATGCTCTCCTACGAGCCGCTCTTCGAACGTCTTGTGGAACCGAGGATAAGCCCGAACCGGAAGGCCGGTTCCAATGACATACTCGACCTCTTCCTTGTTCTGGCCAGGCACTTGCGCTAGCGCACCTGTACCGGACACACTTGCATAGGCGAGCGCTGTTAGCGCAACGATAAGCGACTGGTCGCTAGTCGCCTTGTTCTCGGTCTCTTCAAGCTCCGAGTTATCCTGATCCTCAGAAGCTAGCAGGCCGACAAAATATCGCTGATTCTGCTTCTTGAGCTTCGGGCTGTATATCATGACGTCTAGCGCCTTAAGCGGAGAATCCTCTTCCTGCAATACATGCCTCTCATATCCGGGGGACACAACGCTCGGAATGACAACCGGCTCCTGTCCTCCGCTTACAACCAGCTTCACGCTGTCATTACCAATATCAATTCCAGCTAGCCTTACCATAATCTACCTCCTGGGAATGACCGACACCTAGATTCAACCTTAATAAATATTAAGAATTCGCTTCAATTCGACAATATCCTCCTTTTCACCTACTAAATTTTATCCTAAATTAACCGATTTAAAAGGAATAAAGAGGATATCTGTCGAATAAAGCATGTCGATAAGCTGCGGCAAATTCAGGAGGCTGTCATGAAACCCTGTTCAACAAAGTTCACATTCGTCATTATTCCGGATGGGAACACATCCATCAAGAGATTCCGCCTATCGGGGCTCACTCTGATCACCATTCCGGCTCTTGCCGTATTACTCTCCATCTCAGTGTTCACAGCCATCTATCTCTACTCGAATTATGCGGCTCGCCTGGACCACTTGAAGACCCAGCTGAATGCTGCCAAGGCGAATTACAATCAAGCCATCAAGGTGAAGGAAGCAAGCATAACGAAGCTGGAAGCAGAGCTGGGGAGCTTGTCCGAGCAAGCTGAGCAGATGAAGGTTAAGATGGCCGAGCTTGGCCAGTTGGAACTGGAATTGAAGCAATTGGCTGGTATTCGTACGACGGACACACCTAATGATCTCGTTACAGAAGCGGGTGGACAAGGCGGTGTTGACCTTCCTCTTCGCGAAGAACCGCATGAACCGCTTATCGCGGGCACCAAGCGCGACTATGAATCTATTGGTGAGCGGATGGCTGAGATGAAGCCAAGTCTGCTGAAGACCAGATCATCGCTAGAGAGATACAAGAAGATGCAAGACATCACACCGACCATCTGGCCTGCAGACTCTCGTAAAGTAACTTCCTTGTTCGGGATTCGCAAGGACCCCTTCAATGGAAAAGACACGTTCCATAGCGGTCTTGACCTAGGAGGATCGATTGGAGAGCCTGTATATGCCACTGCAGACGGGGTAGTCAGCCTATCTGATGAAGATGATACCCATGGCAACTATATTATGATTAACCATGGCCGCGGTGTACGGACACGTTATCTTCATCTCCATACAAGAGCTGTAGAGGATGGAGATAAGGTGAAGAAGGGACAGCCCATTGGTGAGCTGGGGAACACTGGCCGCAGTACCGGACCACATCTGCATTATGAGGTATCGGTGAATGGGGAGAATGTTGATCCTAGACCTTATATACAAGCTAATAGAGAGGAACCATGAGCCTATGTTCAAGCGCAAGAGCAACAGAATTAACGCAACCCTGACGGATACGCTGATTGGTGAAGGCACCGTGTTCGAAGGTAAGCTGTCGTCTGAAGGAAGCATTCGCATCGAGGGGCATATTGTCGGTGACGTCTATTCCGCCGGAGATGTGACAATCGGTGAGAATGGTACAGCGATCTCCAATATTACGGCGCAGAATGTACGGCTTGCCGGGTACGTCAAGGGGGATGTTCAGGTAAGAGGCAAGCTATATGTGTATGCCAGCGGCTCGCTGATTGGCAATCTGTCTGCAGAGGATCTGCACATTGAATCTGGAGGTGTGTTCCAAGGAAGCAGCCGAATGGCGACGAAGGAGCTAAGCTTACCCCCAGAGACAGAAGCCATCGACAACCTAGTGGAACGGACTGCAATTAAGCCCAGCTTGGCAGATTACAGCGATGAGCCATACATTAGCACATCTACCTCATTCTTCGCCCCTCAGCAAGCAGATGCTGAAGCACTCCATGATGAAGAGGCTGAACGGTCATCTGATGAAGCAGCCGCAGCTGCTGTACAGACTGCACAGCAGCAGTCCGCCGCGGCTTCAACGAATGACGATGAGCCTGCAGCAATTCCACAGCCTCAGCAGCCTTCTGATGACTCGCTCCCTCTCCACGAGGAAGCGATTGCTCACGAGGAAGCGAGTGCAGGCCCGAACGATGAAGAGGCCGATCTTACTTTGCGTCTCCCTGAACATCCGGAATTCGAGACTGCAGACGAGCTGGCTGACGAGCAGAATGAGTTGAATCTGTTGAGCAATCCCCCCATCGACGCCGAGCTGTCCTATCCTCTGCTAGACTCAACAACGACGACATCTGCGGATATATCGGCTATCGAACGTCCGATGAATGAGGCTGCCGTGCAAGCAGAGGGGCTTCACGCAGAGGAGCCGTTCCTGGCCAAGCCTGACAACCTGGACAACACTGTGCTGCCGACGAAGGAAGAAGTGCATATCCTTAAGGGCTGGTAGTGACACTCCATGCTATTCGCGGAGGTCGGTTATCACATCATGCCCCTCCGCATCTACGCTTGGCAGATGTATCTCACAGATCGTTCCCTGCCCGGTCTTGCTGCGAAAAAAAGTCTTCCCGTCCATCGCCCGAATAAGCGAGAGGACGACCATGAGGCCAAGACCGGTGCCCTTATCCTTCGTTGTATAGAACGGCATCCCAATTCTCCTTAGTTGACCGGCACTCATGCCGACACCTGTATCTCTGACGAAGATGATCGCCTTGCCATTCTCTTGCCGAGTACTCACAGTAAGGACGCCTCCAACCTCCATCGACTCTACCGCATTCTTCATCACATTCAGCAGACACTGCTGAAGCTTCTTGGCGTCTCCCTTCACGTACAGCAGCTCAGGAGAAGCATGATTAACGACCAGCTCCACACTCGCACTCATACAGAGCGGCTCCAGACAAGCGGCAGCAGCTCGAATCTCCTCCTTCAGATCAAGGGTTCCGACTCTCTCGACAGAAGGCTTAGAGAAGTTCAGATAATCTGTAATAATAGCGTTCGCGCCGTCGATTCCTTCCAGTGCATATTGGCGATAACGATTGAACGACTCCTTATTCAGACGGTCGTATTCCATAATCTGCAGGAAGCCTCGGGTCGTAGTCAGAGGGTTGCGGATCTCATGGGAGATGGACGCGGCCATCTGCCCAATCAGTTGATACTTCTCCGAATGGAACAGCTCCTCCTTCAGCTTCTCTTGATTCTTAACCTGATAGTAGGTGTAGCCGACTAGCTGTGAAGAGAGCAAGGAGCCCATTATAATCGCTATATCCCTCATAGGGTTAAGCTGTCCCCCTGTCCACAGGAAGGTCACCAGGAAGCCGGCGAGATACAGCATGACGAGCAACACGGAGAGGCCGCTAATCTGCCAGATGGACGGATGGGACAGCTTACGATAATGAAGCGCGAGACCGCTAGCGGTTAGGATGACACAGCCAACTGTCGTCGGCAGCCAATCATTGCCGACGAGCATAATTCCGCATACAAGGAAGGCGCCCATCGTGGCAACGCCCGGAATGAGTCCTTCGAATAGTGAGGCTAGCGCGAGAGAGACCGGGGTCAAGTGCATCGCATAGATGATAGGGTCAATCTCTTCATATGACATATAGAAGTAAGTGAGGATTAGAAGAATAATAAGGAATAAGATATGTCTCCCTCTATGAGCATAAGTAATTCTCGGCGTAACAATCAGGAAGACTAAGCACGCTGTCATGATATAGAGGAGACCCTTGAATTCACTGACCATAATATTCTCAATCATTGCTTAAGACAATCCTTCCACTCTCAATCTCCACTTCTAACCGAGAACCTTGCCGTTCCAAGGCAGCCCTTGCTCATAGCGCGTCTTGTCATGGGCTCTCCAAGCGAATAAGGTATCGTAATCGTACATATCCCATATCCTGCACAGATCGGAATCGACGTCGAATCGCTCGATAATCGCATTCACCGCCCGGCGTGCTGCCTCATTCGCACCTTCCATCGTAGCTAGATCCGTATTCGTACGGACATAGTCAGAGGCCAGATACAGATTCGGTATCGCGGTATAGGCATTCGGCCTCATATCCCAGGTATGCACACGATTCACTAGCAGAGGCTCCATATTGACAGCCTCATGCGGATTAGGGAATTGAATATCTTCATCCAGGAACCACTCCTCGAGCATATGGTCACCCAGCACTTCCTTCCCATTGTGATTGAAGCTGCGCTTCAATTGCTCCCATACCTCAGCCTTGATCTCCTCCCGTGAGCAATCCATAGCTGGCCGTTCATGCAGTATGCCTGGCGTCTCCCAATCAGACACATCGACAGACAATACACCTCTAACCCGCCCATTCCCATATTGCTCCAAGTGATAATCATGCCAGAATTGCTGCTGCGACACTAACGTAAGCGCCCAAGGACTGTCCATGCATATGATATGGCCGTGAATAAGCGGAACATCCACATTCAAGTAGAACTGGACGCCATTCATCCACTCGACAGATTCACTTAGCGGCTTCAGCTGCCCAAGCAGCGGATCTGCTGCAATGAGCTCATCCGTCAGCAGTCCAGCCATCACTTCAACCGGCATCGCAGCGATGTAGCAGTCCCCAGTCACCGTCTCTATCTCATCTCCGCGACATATGACAGCACCTGTGATGACACCGTTGTCACAAGCAATATGCTGGACAGTCGATTCCTTATAGAACTCAACGCCCTCCGCTACGAGATGCTCATACCAAGGGGTTAGCCACACCTCATTCGTTGGTCCATTCAGCAGCCGGTCAGCGCTCCCCCCGGGCAGCACCATATCCAGCATTAAGGTTGCGCCCACTGTACCAATCGTACTCGCATTCGCTTCCTTCGCCTTCGCTGCTACGAGAATACGGGACAAGCCGGTGAATACCCGTTGGAATTGCTCCGACTGCTTGTCCGCTTCTATGAAGTCCCACCACGATATACGCTGATAGTCCAGCAGCCTGCGCATGTCGCAGCTAGTGACCATCTGCCATAGCCGTTCAACATAATGATCAATATCCGTGGCAGACAAGCCCAGATCATTATCCAGCAGCGACCTTAGGAGCACCTTCCAATCCGCTAGAGTCCTCGGGAATTCCGTGACGAAGGGAAGCATCGGCTTGTCGAAGAAGGCCAGTCCGAGCCTCGTTCCTTCTACCAGATTGTCATAGACCCCATGCCTGTTGCCGCCATACGGAATCCGCTTCATCGTATCGGTAATATGTCTATAGAACTTGGGAAAAAAACGAAAGCCATGCTCTCCAGGCAAGTCAGAGCGCCCCTCCGTGCCGCTCCCTCTCACCGGCATGCTGCGAGCCTTCCCTCCCGGTATCGACTTCGATTCATACACCGCCACACGGAATCCGCGCTCTATCAGCTCATGTGCCGCACTCATGCCAGCAACCCCGCCGCCTAATACGATAACCTTCGGCTTCTCTCTTCTCAACGTATAACCCCTCCATAAGCAATATGCCGGAAGTCTATTCTTTTTCATTCCCCACACCATGACATAGACTTACACAGACTTTCATATAGTACCATTGTACTATTGTCATATGCTGTCGAATTATGGAATATATCAACATTTATTAGAAGAAGTACAAGCGCCGTCACTTCTCTCCTTCACGTTCATACTATGTACTTGATGATATATGATCTGCTTAGGGGGGAATTCATTGGCTGTTGAGACGTATGACCGCAACTTCATTGAGCTCATGCTCAGCCAGCTGCACGATCGGGAGAGTCTGCTTGATATTGGGAGCGGCTTATGCAGCTTGCTTCGCTATATGCCATATAAGCACATTATTGCACTGGACATTCATCGTCCTTATCTGGTGAATCGAATATGTATGGAGCCTCATATTATTCCGCTTCTCGCTGAAGCTAAGTCCATTGGCAAGCTGTTCATTCCAGACTCGGTGTCGACCGTCTCCTTCATGGACTCGCTTGAACACTTCACGAAGATTGAAGCGCTTGAGCTGCTCCAGGACGCCGAGCAGATTGCGAAGCATCAGGTTGTCGTGTTTGCTCCTAGAGGTTATTTTCCCCAGAAGGGGATCGATCACTACGGAATGAACGGCGAATCCTATCAAGAGCATCGCAGCAGCTGGGAGCCGGAGGAGCTGGAAGCAAGAGGCTATGCGGTTACTGTGCTGAAGGGGTTCCACGACCACAACAATAGCGCATTCACGGAAGCGTTCGGCTACGGCCATGATCCGGTTGACGCCTTGCTCGCTATCAAGACAAAGCGGTAGCTGGAGAGAGCAGGCCGAGTGAGGGCTGGCATCTTGGTATGCTCGTCTCACTCGGCCTGCTTGTGTATATATGAGGATGCCTATTCGGTTATACTGTATAAGTACAAGAGTCTTACATAGAGGAGAGTATGCCATATATGAGCAAGATTATAGCTATTACAGGTGCTTCCTCCGGAATTGGACTGGCATCGGCAATCAAGCTTGCCCAGAACGGCTGGACGGTTTATGCAGGCACACGTCATGCAGCTCGGGATGAAGAGAAGTACGCGAACTATGAGAATCTACACTTCCTCGAGATGGATGTCACTTCGCCTGATTCCCTCCAGCATGCATTCGAGATGATCGACAAGAAGCATGGCAGGCTGGACGTCTTGTTCTGCAATGCAGGCTTCGGCTTCCTTCGCGCGCTTGGACAAGCTTCTATGGAGGAGATCAAGACGGTCTTCGATACGAATGTATTCGGCGTAATCCAGACCATTCAGGCCGGACTGCCACTGCTGAAGAAGGCAGAGTCTAGCCACATTATTGCTACTACGAGCGTTGGCGGACTAGTCGGACAGCCGCTCAACGAGATCTACTGTGCAAGCAAGTTCGCTGTTGAAGGACTACTGGAGAGTATGGCTACCTACTACAAGCCTTACTTCAATATCGACATTACCCTGCTGGAGCCTGGCGCTGTAGCGACGAACTTCAATGATACCGTATTCGGCCACCTGGAGAAGACAGGAGGCATTCTAGACGATGAGTACAAGCCCATCATTGAGAACTATATCGGAACCTTCCGTGCGAGGAATTCGGTTCCTCAGACTGCTGAATCCGTTGCCGATGTCGTGGTGGAGCTGCTGGGCATGGAGACGAAGCCGCTGCGGCTTCGCACCTCAGACCACGCTGAGAAGTTCACCCAGTACAAGGTGAAGCAGGACCCCACCGGACTCGATGGGATGCTTCAGACGCGCAAGCTTCAACTGAACAAGTAACTGCTGGTCATTCATTCCATGGTTTCATTCTCTCCATTCTGGGTAATGAAGAACAACGAACAATGAGACGAATGGAGAGAATGAACGATGGAATATATTACGAATCAGCACTTCGAGAATGAAGAGATCAGCTTCGACGGAGCCCATTACATTGGATGCTCGTTCAAGAATTGCACCATTCATATTCATAAGCTGAACTTCGACTATGACCGTTGCACCTTCACCGATACGAAGTTCAAGCTAAGCCCCAAGATCTATTGGCTGCAAAATATTTACTCTTTGCTCCCCAACTCGCTTAGAGGCAATACCGTGCTTCAGGCTTAGGCCGAGCGCCAAGCTAAGCGTTTAAGTCGTGAAGTTGTATGCTGCGAACCGCTCGGCATTCCGGACCGATGGCCAGATGTCAGAGCTTTCACCGCCCACATACCAATAGGCAAGCCCAGCCGCACCATGGCTTTGGGCTTTTTCGATTTTCACAGCTAAGGAACGACCATCCTCCATCCAGATTCGGTGCTGTACCCCGCTTAATCGGTATGCTGCTCGGTATTGCCCCGCTTCCCCATCCCACTTCAGCTGGAAGGAAGGCTGCCGCTTCATGCGGTGATTCTGCTCTGTGAGAGAGATGACCTCAGAGGACACCGAACGGCCATGGCTGTCCAGTGCCCAATCCCGGTTGTAGAACGGCAGCGCCAGTATCATCTTGCTGCCTGGCACTTGCAGGGACAGCTTCCTGAGCGCCTCGTCCACATAGGAGATAGATGCGACAGAGCCCGCCTCCGCTTGCCCTCCCCAGTGCTCGTCATATCCCATCATCACGATATAGTCCGCCTGCCTACCTAACGCGGCGTAGTCGAAGGCTTCTGTCCAGCTTGTCCCACGATCGGGCGATACGTTCACCGATAGAATCTTGCCTGCAGCATGCAGCTCTGTGCCGAGCTCCGTGATGAAGGCCGTGAACGCTGCGCGGTCCCGCGCACCCACATTCTCGAAGTCGATGTTCAGCCCTTGCAAGCCATGCTTCTTAGCTGCGGCCGTCAGCGCCTGGACTGCCTTCACTCGCACAGCCGCATCAGACAGCAGCTGATGAGTAGCTCCTTCATCGCTGCGATTGCCGACCATCGCCCAGATCTGCTTGTTATTGTTCTTCGCCCAGGCGACTAAGCTCGAATCCGTTGTATCGGTTAGATTGCCCAATGCTCCGACAAAATACCATCTCGGCGACAAGGTGTTGACTGTGGAGCCCGCAACACTTCGCTCATACTCAGCGGTTGATTGGCCGTATTGCCAGCCTAAGTGAATCTGTGCAGGGGCAGGAGCAGTCAGCTCCCCATCCCAGCTCTTGTGCTCTACTACGCGGTGAAGCATAACCGCTGCCTCCTGTCTCAAGATCGGCTTCATGGGCTGGAACGCTCCATGCTCATTGCCCCGAACCAAGTCCAGCTGCTGAGCAATAGCTGCCCCGGACTTCGCCCAATCCGCAATCTTATCCCCATCCTGGAAGTCCGGCATCGCTCCCTCCTGCTCCGCTTGCTTCAGCGCACGAGTAAGCAGTACCGCTGCTTCCTGCCGGCTAACCGGCTTCATAGGCTCGAAGGAAGCCGGGCTTGTCCCCTCCGCCAGCCCCAGCTGCATCGCCGCCTGAATCCAGCCGTAGTACCAGTCCGACCGCTTCATATCCTTCATCGCGGTCACCGGGCTGTCCACCGGCGCAAGGCCCAGCAGCCGGTCCAGCATAGTCACGAATTCCGCACGAGTGACGGGCTTCTTCGGCGAGAAGGTCGACTTCGATGTCCCGGTCAATATTCCTCTATTAGTTAATGCTATGATTGCTTGCTTCGCATAGCTTCCTTCCAGATCGTCGTAAGGCGCCGAAGCAGCAGACGCTGCGTTAACCGGTCGTTGTAAGAACGAGCTGAGGAGCATGAGCATCATCGTGACGGTGAGGGAGAAGGCTGTCCATGTTGTGCTTATTCTCATCATAGTCATCTCCTCTCTTCCTAACTCTTGCAGTTCTACGTATTCTATCATCCTCCGCTAGGTTCAGGTTCGTTCAATTAATGGAAGTCATTATTGAAGACGCATACATGTTACCCCCTAAATATTCCATCTAATGTTAAGTATGCGGATCGACGATATAACGAATAGGCCATACACACCATCACTTATACATCATGGAAAGGGGAGACGAAAGATGCGCAACCTTCTTCGTCTTGTAAACTTCAAAAGTCTAGTAGCTGCCTGCTCTCTCTTATTATCCTTCATGCTCGTTGTCATCATCAGTGTGATGATGTACTTCTCTTATTCGCAGCAGAAAGCGAGCTACATGAAGCAATTCGACTCCTTCGGGGAGGCACTGGAAGGGCAGATTAACTTCAACCAAGACTTGGTGGAGCAAGCGAGAAAAACGCTCGCCGAAACGAATGTGCCTGTTGGAGGATCCTTCGATATTCTAGAGCGGCAGATTGAGGCTATGGTAAGCGAGGAGCTTAATATTAGCAACGCCTATCTCTTGATGCCAACACTTACGAGCAAGGATGGCAGAAGCCATCTCACCAATCTCCTGACCAGTAAGAAGCTGATGGAGAGCGGTCAGAGGTCAGGCGTCTCCTACGAGCTGCCTGTCCCGTTCGAGAAGTCGATCAAAAAAGTGATTGCGAGCGGAAACCACAGCTTGACTGATGCTTATACAGACAGTGCTGGCACATGGATCAGCTTCGTCGCACCAGTCAAAAACGTTGAAGGAGGCATTGTCGCCTTCTTCGGCCTCGATTACGATTACGATCAAGTGCAAAAGCAGCTGACCATGCTGCTATGGAAGTCTATTCTATTAGCCGTGCTAATCGGGGTCGTATCCATCGCCATTGCCATTATCTTGGTCCGCTACGCCCTGCTGCCGCTGCGGCGATTGCAGCAGCAAGCTGAGCTCGCAGCATCCGGCGACCTGACGGTGTCCGTAGAAGTGAAGAGCGGCAATGAGATTGGACAAGCTGCCTCCTCCTTCAATGCGATGATTGTCAGCCTGAATGAGCTGACACGCAGCATTCAAGGCACATCAGAGCAAGTCTCGCAATCAGCTGTCAATCTGCAGAGCAGTGCCGAACAGACCTCCCTGGCGACGAATGAGATTACGGAAGCGATTCAGGAGGTGGCTTCGGGCTCCGAGCTGCAGCAGCAGAGCTCACAGGAATGCCAACGAGCGATGACAGAGATGGCTATCGGCATTCAACGAGTGGCCGAGTCGAGCTCCCTGGTATCCGAGCTGGCGGTCGACACCGCGGACAGCGCAACTCGCGGTGAAGTCATCATTACCGAGACGATTACGAGAATGATTGCTGTAGAATCCAGCTTGAACGCGAATGTATCGACGATGAACGAGCTGGAGCAACTCAGCAGCCGTATTGTAGAGATTCTCGGCCTCATTACGGAAGTCGCCAATCAGACGAACCTGCTCGCTCTGAACGCCTCTATTGAAGCAGCCCGTGCAGGAGAGCATGGCCGCGGATTCGCCGTCGTTGCCCATGAGATTCGTAAGCTGGCTGAGCGCTCGAAGTCCTCTTCCGAGCAGATTGAGACGATTCTGCAGGGCATCGTCTCGCGAACAGCGGAAGCTTCAAGCTCCATGGAGAACTCGCTCTCCCAAGCTCGTCAAGGCTCGGAGACGGCTACGCTTGCCGGAGAGACCTTCAAGCAGATTGTGCAGTCTGTACAGCATGTCTCCCAGCAAGTGCAAGAGGTATCCGCCGCCTCCGAGCAGATGTCGGCAGGCAGCGAGGAGATTGCCGCTTCACTTGAGGAGCTGGAGCGTATCTCCTCCTCCTCATCGCTGCAATCCCAGCGGGTAGCTGCTTCCTCCGAGGAGCAGCTGGCATCGATGCAGGAGGTCGCTTCCTCCTCTGAGCAGCTTCGCACGATGGCCGCAAGCCTGCGAGAGGCAATTAGCCGGTTCAAGGTGTAAGAGAAGGATTCGCGAGCCCGCTTGGTTGGGGGCTCGCGTTTTTTTAGAAGCATAGCCGCAACCATTGCATTCCTCGCCATAATGAACTATTATGAATTCCGTTATTCACCCATACGATTGCGATGAACCATTAACGAGCATTGAGGAAAGCTGAGGCTGCACAACATCATGAAGTCAACACCACTTAGAATTGCCCCATGGATTCCGCTGCTTATCGGGATGCTTGCGATCTCATTCGCCCCGATTCTCGTACGCTATTCGAATGCCCCTGTATCTGTACAGGGTATGTACCGCATGCTGTTCACCTTCCTCCTGATGCTGCCGTTCGGCAAGAGCTCCCTCGGCCAGATCCGGAATATTAGTCGGCGAGACTGGCTGCTGCTGACAGCTGCGGGATTCTTCCTAGCCCTTCACTTCCTGCTATGGATGGCTTCCCTATCCTATACGACGATTGCCAGCTCGACCATCATTCTCGCCCTCGAGCCTGTATTCGTCATGATCGGGGCTTACTTCTTCCTGAAGGATCGACTGCATCGCTACGCCGTTATCGGGATGGGCATTGCCGTCTGCGGCGTCGTTATCGTCGGCTCAGGCGACGGCAGCTTATCGCGAACTGCGTTGTACGGAGATGTGCTGTCCTTGCTAGGCACGCTCGCGATCGTCGTCAATATGCTCATTGCCAAGCGGCTGCTGACAAGAGTTCCCTCTTATTTGTTCAGCCTCCTTACTTTTGGGATGACGGCTGCATTCTTCACCCTGTATAATCTCGTGGTTGGCGTACGCATGACTGCCTATCCGCCGCGGGAGTGGATGATCTTCCTGCTGCTCGCTATTATTCCGACTGTCTTCGGCCACCTGATCTTCAACTGGCTGCTGCAATATGTGAAGGCTACGACGATCTCGATGTCCGTGCTGGCTGAGCCAATCGGCTCGAGCATACTCGGTATGATTCTGTTCGGAGAGATGCTGGCCGGGTTCCAATATACCGGGGGAGCGCTCGTGATCATCGGACTTGTCCTGTACATGCGGGCAGAGCAGGGCCAAGCGCTGCTGCCTAGCACGCCTAACACTCAAGAATCATCCCCTATATCTGCCATCGGCAAATAACGAAGAAGAGGGTACCTAAGCAGCACGGTGTGCCTCTAGGTACCCTCTTGAGATAGAGCTCTTAGAACGTCTGAGCGAGATCCTTCGCCCGAGCGATTGCATTCGCCTTAATCTCCTCGGCCTTGCTCGCATCTGCAGCTTGCCCTTCGACGAACAATCCTTCCAACGTCGGGATGCCTAGGAAGCCGGCAATGACCGTCAGGTGACGATGTCCAATCTCGAAGTCTGCCGCAGGACCTTGAGAGTAGATTCCTCCACGAGCCTGAATGTGGAGCGCCTTCTTATTGCCCAGCAGTCCAACTGGACCCTCTGCTGTATACTTGAACGTCTTGCCGGCTACACAGATGGAATCGATATAAGCCTTCATAATTGGCGGGAACGAGAAGTTCCACATCGGGGTGACGAATACGTACTTATCTGCCGCTACGAACTGGTCGGACAGCTCCCCTAGCCGGGCAACCTTCGCTTGTTCGTCCGCCGACAGTTGGTCGAAGCCAGAGCCGCTCTGGAGCTTGCCCCATCCGCTGAATACGTCGGCATCAATGTGGGGAATATTCACCTTATAGAGATCAATCGGTACAATCTCATCACCGGGGTTAGCAGCCTTGTAGGCCTCGATGAACGCCTTGCCGACCGCAAGACTGTAAGACGTTGTGTGATCATGCGGATGTGCGGTAATGTACAGGACTTGGGCCATGAACTTAGAACGCCACCTTTCGTTGATGTCCTTAGCATTATCTCCACAGCCGCTGGAATCATGACTTCCAATTGCAGGGCAGTAGATTAGAGCACCTTAGTTGTGATATACTACAGTTGTTGCCTTATTTTTCATGATTTACCCCAATCAGAATAGATATTAACCGGTGGAGCCTGCTCAATGCAGGCTCCTTTTTGTCTTTTTGCGGTTTCTCACGAGAATAATAAGGCAACATGTGTGTAAAACTGACTTCACTAGGGAGGAAACGGTCTTGTTCTACTTAACTATTCTTATTATTCTGCTTGCTACGAAGCTGGCAGGCGATCTCTGTGTACGATTAGGCCAACCGGCCGTTGTGGGGAAGCTGCTCATCGGTGTCATCATCGGCCCTGCCATGCTGGGCTGGGTAGATCAATCCCACATTATAGAGGAGCTTAGCGAGATCGGCGTGCTGCTGCTTATGTTCATGGCCGGCCTGGAGACCGATATGAAGGAGCTGAAGAATTCCTTCCGATCCTCCATGGCGGTAGCGGTGGGCGGTATTATTCTCCCTTGGGCAGGCGGTTACTTCACAGGCATCTTGATTGGGATGGAGACCTCCCATGCGATATTCCTAGGTCTGCTGTTGTCCGCTACTTCCGTCAGCATCTCCGTACAATCGCTGAAGGACTTGAACTTGCTTAAGAGCAGGGAGAGCACCACCTTGCTGGGAGCAGCGATTATTGACGACATACTAGTCGTAGTTCTGCTTGCCTTCGTCATGAGCCTATTCGGCGGCGGCGATGTTAACCTGACTCTGGTCCTTGGTAAGAAGCTCATCTTCTTCATCATCGTCGCTCTCTTCATCTGGAAGGTGGTCAAGTGGATCATGAAGTGGCTCGCCCCGCTGAGAGTGTCGGAATCCGTCATCAGCGCTGGATTAATCGTCTGCTTCTTCCTCGCCTACATCGCTGAGCAATTCGGCGTGGCCGGCATTATCGGCGCCTTCGCGGCCGGACTTGCCATCTCTCAGACAGACTACAAGCAGGAGGTCGAGCATAAGCTCGAGCCCATTGCCTACGCGATATTCGTTCCGATATTCTTCGTAAGCATCGGGTTCTCCGTCTCCTTCGACGGCCTTCGTGATCAGATTGGACTGCTCGTCATCTTCACTATCGTGGCTGTCTTGACGAAGTTCCTTGGTTCAGGAATCGGAGCTAGGCTGACGGGCTTCTCCACCCGCTCCTCCATGGGCATTGGCTCAGGGATGGTCTCAAGGGGCGAGGTTGCCCTTATCATCGCAACCATCGGCCTGCAGGGCGGACTGCTGAAGCAAGAGTACTTCACTATGCTGGTCATTGTCATTATTCTAACGACGCTGATTACCCCATTCTTGTTGAAAAAAACACTGGGCAGTCCAGCTTCGAGCTCACAGTCCGAGCAGGGGTAACGCTGCGCAGCGCTGACGGATTGGAGCAAGGAGGAAGGCGCAACGCGCCCCTCCTGCTCCTGCTCCGCTTTGCGTGCTGCTCCCAGCTGATTCCCTACCTGAAGTCGGAGTCCAGATAGACAAGGTCACCTGCAGCTATGCGGCCTGTTCTCTTAACCGAGGCGTACAAGCCGAAGTTTAGATTCATTTGCTCGTTTACTTTTCGAAGAAGAGAAGGATCTCGTTCCATGGTATTCGGGTCAATCGTAATCATCGCGCAGCGCTGGCACCAGGAATCGACCTGCAGCTCAGCCCCGCCTATATGCAATCGCCGTCCAATCCAGCTGCTCTCATCCAGGGCATCATCGTCTACGGCGATGACTAGGTTGGCTCTGAACCGGTCGCGGTCCAGATTCTTACCCCATATCGCCTCAAGCTTGCGCAGCGATGCGTCTGTCACGATTAGCACGCTGGCCACATCAACCGACATGAGGTCGGGATTCTCCATGTTAGGTGCTCTGCAGCTTGTCATAGACAGCTTCTTCTTGGAATGCCTCTGCATGTCGGCTAGCAGCTCCTCATTCCACTCGTAGGCCAGGCCTTCGGGCGAGGTTATCCTTATCTCCTCATCCACCAGCCTAGCTTCATAGGCCAGCAAGCCCGGGATCTCACTAGCTGTCACATAACTGCTCCACCCCTGCTTCGTCTCATCGTAAAACGCGCAAAACCGATCCCCATGCAAGCCATACGACTCGACTTCGCAGCTGTCCAGACGCTCCCCTCTGAATGACTTCACCGGGTATCGATTCAATTCCATTACTTGGCCTATGGATAATCTCAAGCTCACTGCTCCTTCGTTGTATAATGAACGTATAGTAGATGATGCTTCGTCTATTTGCAAACATTTAAGAGAAAATTAAGATTGATCCTTACTTCCTTCTAAACGTTCTCTTGTAGACTATTGTTAACGAACAATGCATAGGAGATACGAAGATGACCCAGCGTCAACCATCATAAAATATATACGTGCAAGGAGAGTTACGCCTAAAATGAATTCAACCCTTATACCTAGCCATTCGCCTAGGCGGCAGCTGACGCAGAAGCATATTCGAAGAAGAAGAACTCTAGTCCTTCTCTTATTAGTGATAAGTCTATTAGGCTTGATAGCTGTGACTTGGCTCAAGCAGGAGCTGGAGCTGCGGGATGTGCCGCCCGTGATGGGGATGCACCCCGTTGTTGCGGCCAAGCAGCTTGAGCTGGAGAGAGCGACGAGGAAGCTCGGCATTACGATTCTCGTGACGGATAGCTTCCGCAGCAAGGAGGAGCAGGATGCGCTGCATCGGCAAGGCCGCTCCGAGAGTGGGCGGATCGTGACCAAGGCCAAGGGAGGCCAGTCCTACCATAACTTCGGTCTCGCGATCGACTTCGCGCTTCGGACGAAGCAGGGCAAGGTCATCTGGGACATGGAATACGACGGGAATAAGAACGGCAAGTCAGACTGGATGGAAGTGGTGGCCGTAGCCAAGGGGCTCGGCTTCACATGGGGAGGCGACTGGAAGAGCTTCCGAGATTACCCCCACCTTCAGATGGACTTCGGCTACTCCATCCGCGACTTGCAGCGCGGGAAGCGGCCTCCTACAGTGTTGGAGTAGCTTGTTAGGCTAGACTGACTGTATAACAAGCTAGCTACTCTTTATCGTGAGCGCAGCCCCTACCTCCGCGGTATTGGTGTTGAAGAGCGTAGATAGGGTATATATTGCACCTATTGGTTAGCCAGCGAAGTCATATGGACGATGATAGGGTATATTTTGCACCTATTGGTTAGCTAGCGAGGTCATATGGACGATGATAGGGTATATTTTGCACCTATTGGTTAGCCAGCGAGGTCATATGGACGATGATAGGGTATATTTTGCACCTATTGGTAAGTGAGCTAGTCAAGAGAGCCCGTTCAAATACTTTTTAGTAATCATTCAATGTTCGTGAATAGCAGTGCTAGTATGAACGTCTAATCATAGGAGTCTTCAATCTAGCGATTGGAACAAGAACGGCTTATGTTCTAAAGTACCATCAAAAAGAAGCTGTCCCGGCCTGCCACGGGAACAGCTCCTACACAACAACCTATCCATTACTTCACCACAGCAGCAGCTACCTTCACTTCGCTCGGGCGGTAGACAGCCGTCAGCTCGCCATCCTTGCCCGCGGCGAACATGACGGTCCGCTCCGCTTCCAGCTCGAAGCGGTACGTCCGGCCTGTGGCCGAATCCTTCACTTCCACATCGCAAGGCACGCCATACTCCGATACGAAGATGAAGAGCGAGCTCTCGTCGAACGTAAGCTTCCGGCCGTATACGCCCGGCAAGTCGCCGCCCCGCAGCCACTCCAGTTCCTGTGCTACCCCTGCTTCCGCCAGAGCATAACGATACACCGTCTCCAGCACCTCATACGACTCATTCAGCTCCAGCGGCAGCGGGCACCAGATGAGCTTGCCCTTGCCAAGCTCCCGCTCAACCAGCTTCGATGGACCGTTCACATAGACGGCAGCTGCTCCCATCGCATCGGCTGCACCATTGGCACCAGTGGCACCAACTGCACCAGCCGCTCCACCTGCATTAGCCTCACGATCCTGTGCCAGCAGTTCCTTGTTCAGCTTCGCGATTCCGCTCCCTCCGAACGATACAGGCAGCAGACGCCCCTCCACTAGCAGAGCCTCTTCCCGTCTCACATTCGCCAGCTTGCTCTCCCCTACGAGACTGCTCGCACGGCTGACCGGACGCCAGTATTCGTCTAGTGACAATGGACCGGTGACGAGCAGCGTCCCTCCATTCGCCGCCACATGGGTAACCAGCTTATCAAGCGCTTCGCCGGACAGGTTATGTGCGGAAGGCACAATAATCAGCTTCGGCAGCTCTTGCTCCGGATCCGACAGAGCCTCCAGATGATACTCCCCCATCGCCCGGAACGGCACATTCATCCGATGCGCCAGCGTCCTCGTCAGACGAGAGGTCCCTTCGCCCGCGAACGGCCGGTTCGAGAAGTCATTGCTGTACGGGAAGATGACGACCGTCTCTTCCAGCTTACGCCCGATCATACCCGGGCCAGCGTCACGCATGAAGGCGCCGAAGTCATAGGACACATCCGCCTCCGGCTTCTCCGTTCCATCTGCACGCAGAGCCCCGATATTGGACTCATTCACATTGTCCATGTAGAAGTTGATATTCCAGATCCACTGCACCGCACCAGCGCCGCCCGTTGAGAACGAATACGCGTACTTCCGCTCGAGAATATTCCGCAGCTCCTCTTCGCTTCGCTTGGCCCGGCCATCCGGCGTCTCTACATACATAATACCCGTCTCTTGGATGAGGTTCGGCTTGTAAGGCGACTTGGTGAAAATCCCGTCCCAAACCAGCTGGTCCATCAGCCACCACGAATGAACGGTGGTGTAATCGACAGCATCCGCATAGAACAGAGGGGAAGGACGCTGGCTGCCCAGTCCTTCATCCTGGCCAACCGTAACGAGCTGCTTCGGCTGCACCAGCTGAATGGCTCGGCGCAGCTCGGCTGCCCACTGGTTGTGCATCTCCATAGAGAAGAGCACATAGTCCAGCCATGGGCCAGCCAGCTTCGGAGTAACCTCTGTCGTGTTGAAGGCTACTTCCTCCTGCTGCGGAGGCTGAATGCTCTCGAAGGATGGAAGACGCTCCGGCGTCATATTCCACTTCTCCTGCAGCTCTTCAATCGTATGGTGACGCTCCTTCAGCCACTTGCGGAAGGCTGCTGTCTCGAACGGATCACGAAGCGTATTCGGCGACCACAGCCGCTTCGGATCGAACATCGACGGTTCGTTAATGAGATCCCAATGGACATGGGCCGAATCCTTGTGCCGGGACACGACGGCCGTAATGAATCGCTTCTGCGCTTCCAAGCTCCGCGGATCCAGATAAGGATTCAACCCTTCCCAGAGCTCAGGCGTGAAGGCGAAGAAGTTGAAGGTCAGCTCCAGGTTATGCCGCTTCGCCGTCAGAATGAATGCATCGATGGCACGCAGGATGTCCTCGCTGACATGGCCGTCAATGAAGCCCATCGTCCGGATGGCTGTCCAGATGCCTGTACGGATAAGGTTAATGCCTGCCCCGCTCATCTGTGCCATATCCCGATCCCATACGGCCGCATTCGGCAGCTGCAGGAACTTGCGTGCGACATCCGACGTCATATAGGTCATACCAACGACAGGGAACGGCTTGCCATCCTTGAAGAAGTAGTCGCGACCGCAAGTAAGCATCTCTCCCTCTTGCAGCCATTCCTCATCGCGGCCCCAGAAGCCCTGCTTCAGCACTCTGCTCTCCCCGCTCTCCGAGCGAAGCACAGCCTCTACGCTGTAGTAACCGGCCTCAGCTGTCAGGGGCAGAGACTTGCGGATATAAGACGTAATCTCACCTGCCTCGAAGCGGAACGTATCCTGATGCACCAGCTCTCTGCCGCCGCCCCGCTTCTCGAGGAATACCTGAAGCTGAGCCTGCCACTCCGCCGCTCCAGCTCCTCTGTCCAAGCTCTGCGCTTGAAGCGTCAGTACCGGCATCTCCCCGAGCTCATAGCAAGCATAGTTCGGCTTCAGCCACAGCTCGGTGACACCTTGCGAGGTGAACCTCGCCCACTCGGCAAGCGCAGCCGAGCCGCCTCCCGTCCAGAATGCTTCACTTAGCTCTTGATTCACAAGCAGCCAGCGGCTTCCTGAGAATTGTCCCTTCGTATTCTCCAGCAGGACAACCGGTGCCGACAGCTCGCGTCCCTGCTCCGTCACCGTCTTCAGCAGCGGATAGATGTGGGCATCCATCGGACCGCCGGAGCCCAGCTCCGCCGGGATGTCAGCGGCCTTCGTCACATGCAGCACCAGACCGTATGTGTCAGCCACCTCGAATAAGCCTTCGAAGCCTTGCAGCTGAGGAATGTCTGCCAAGGCAGCCAGCTTCACATGCGGGGGAGCGCTGATCGGCAGCGCCTCGTGAATGTTCAAGGCTTGATGATAGGCCGTCTGTTCATGCTCCGGCTGCCACTTGCCGTCTACCTCGCGAACTGGCGTGCGGAATGGTACGCCCCCGCTATGCAGCAATCCGCCTCCGCGGCGGAAGAATGCGAGGATAGCCGGCCAGGCTTTCTTCACCAGGTACGGTCCGTGCAAGTTAATGAACGTTGTGCCCGCATCGCTGCTGCGCAGAGCATCCTCCAGTCCGTCTGCCGTCACGATGGCGGCTTCGCCGAACTGCTGGGTTAGCTCTGCCAGCTCGGGACGAGCTCCGTTATAAGGAAATGCCGGGTCATAGAATAGGACGATACGATTCTCATTATTCATGTTCAGACCACCTCGGATGATTGGATGATTGGTTATAAAAAGCTTGATTTGTTAGGTTTGTTAGGTTACCTTGTAGATATATCCTAACAGAATTTAATCACTCAGCGACAATCTGTCAATAAGCAATTTATATAACAAGCTGAATAATAGGAGATAGGACAATGGCAAAAATCACTATGCAAAAAATAGCCGATCGGCTGGGTCTATCCAAATACACCGTATCTCAAGCGCTTGCTGGACGTTCAGGGGTTAGTGAGGCCACTCGACGAGTGATACTGGAGACGGCAAAATCGATGGGATATCAACTGCGGACTGAAGCCCCGGCAGTAAGTACCCACACACAAGGAAGCTCCCCTGCACGGGCTACATCTGCCTATATCCTCATCTGGATATCCCTTCCGGAGCGTAATAACAGCTCCTTCTGGCAGCGTGTATTACTAGGTGTTACCGAGGAGTGCTCAAGACAGGGGTGGGACCATATCCTGCTCTCTCCTTATGACCAGCAGGGCAAGACTGTGGTCATTCCCTCCTATATAGCTACAGAGCGATGCGTTGGAGGATTAATCATCGGTTCGATGCCGCTGACCACAATAACGGCTATGGTACACACGCAGCTGCCGCTCGTCATTGTCGACCATGACGAGCCCTTCGTTCATCTGGATGCTGTTAACAACGATAATCTTGAAGCGGCCAGTCTAATTATTGAACGCATGGCGGATTCCGGCTGCCGCCGCATCCTCTTCCTGGGCTGCGACAGCTTCGCCATCTCCTTCCGGGAGCGCTGGTGGGGCTGCCTGATGGCAGCAGAGAGGCTGACGCTCAGAGGAATACATATGGAGCTTCAGAAGTGGGAGGTCCATTACAATAAGGAGGGGTGGACACGGTCCCTCGCTGAGCGGCTAGCCGATCTGGGCGAGGAGGACTGGCCGGACGGCTTCATTGGAGGCAATGACAATATTGCCCTTGAGCTGCTTGCTATACTCCGCGCCAGAGATGTCGGGGTACCTGAGAGATGCCGTGTGGCCGGCTTCGACAACATCCATGCCGCCGCCATGGCATCGCCGCCTCTCACGACCGTTGATCTGGGCAAGGAGGAGCTTGGCGCCCGTGCCGTCGAGGCTCTCGCGCGGCGGATTGCCTTCCCTGACAAGCCTCGCGAGCGTATTACCCTGTCGCCTCGCTTAGTCATTCGTGAGAGCTGCTAGAGAAGAAGCCGACATAGGGGAAGGGGAAGAACGGCGATTCATACTCAACCTCTATCCCAGACTGCTCCCCTTCCCCGCTCACCCCCTCTCAAGCCGCCTATTGAGCAGATGACCCAGCCCCATTCCGAGCAGCGTCATGATTAGGACGAGTATAAGCCAGAATACAGGCCTAAGCAGAACATGGTTGAATATCCAGTTGTACATCCCCTATTCTCCTTCCGCCTACTTCAGCACACCGGTTCGAGTCACTCTGACTTGGACTTCCAGCTCGAAGCGCATCTTCTTGAACTCGTTCATCCACCATTCATCCGACCAGTCTGCAGGGTGAAGTCTTGCATAATAATACCGTCCGATACCAAGCGGATCGGCAGACATGGCCTGCAGCTTACTAAGCAGCTGCTGGCAATGCTCCTTCAGCTCTTGCTCCATAACTGCCGTTAAGGCATCCACCTCTTGCTGAGTGTTGACGGGGTAATCCTTATTTTCCAACAGCTGCCCTTGCAGGAATATGTTCATATGCGCCAGATGAGGATGCTTCGGATCGAGTATAATCTCTCTCCTATTCTTGCTGAAGGACAAGCTCACAGCACCCTCATCATCAGGCCTAAGCATCATTGTAATTATGTCGTTGTAGCTAACCCCCTTAAGGAGATAGTAGTATGGAAAATCCGACTTAGACACCGATCCGACCATCTTGCCCTGCTGAATAATGGCAAGACCCTCAGCAGACATATCCGTACTGCTCCGCTTGAGTAAAGGAACCGTAATATCAAGGCCGCTCGTATGCAGCTCTCGTACCATATTCCCTAATCGGCCAAAGTTCGGATCCGTTATTCGCTCCTCTCTGGATATAAGCCCGTACAGGTAGACTGGACTAATGCTCTTATCCTTGTACCTGGCTTCCACATACGGCCCCGCCTTGCCCTTGGTTACAGCCAGCAATATTCCCGTATTCACATTAGGATCCCGGTAGAGAGGATTAAGAATGGACTCCATCCCGCTCCTTGCAAGCTGCTCCTCAATTAGGATAAGTCTTAACTGTCCAGGGACAACATATCTCCCTGCCTTCCTGCGCAGCAGATCCCATCCTTCCGTGACGCCCTGCGCAGAGACATGAATGACCTCCAGCTTCTCCTCTGTCTCCTTAATGGGATTAGGCACGCCTGCCACAATATCCAGCTTCTTCGCATGCCCCTGATCGAAGGACATCGCGATAGCGAGTGCTTGATCATCAAGCACCTTCTTGTCTGTTGTCGTCGCACAGCTAGTGAGGAGCAGCATTCCCGCCATGAGACAGAGCTTGCCAGCGAGCCTATTCATGTGCCAGCCCCCTCCTTGCTTGTGAACTTCGTCATCAACCAGAACAACGCAATCGAGCTGCTAATGAGGATGATCCCCGCCAACTCCGTTATCCGGACGTAAGGAACAAGATTAGCCGACTCCTCCGGCAGCAGCAGGACGCCAAGCAGTGTCAGGAAGAGCAACGGAATTCTCATGGTTCTAGTCCTAGTCATAGTGGGGACCATATGCCTGATCCCTTGTTGTATGACCCAGATGAAGCCACCGATTACTATTGAGATGATAAGCGACCATTCTGCAACGATAATCAGCTCAGTGCTCTCGATGAAGGCGAATTGCGATACACGGTACAGAGTTAAGTAAGGGTAAGTATTCAGCTCTGCGAATTCATAGCCCATCGTTCCTGCAACAATCAAGTTGACGAGCATATTAATGAAGGTACTGAGCCAATGCGCGTAAGAGACGCGCAGCAGTACGCCCTTGTGGCTAAGGACAGACGGATAGATGAAGAAGATGAGGCTAATGCCGAATGCTGTGGAGCAAGCGCTCATTAAGGCTTGTCCATAGGAGCCAACCGATTGTACGGTCATTGGAAGCAACAGGGTTGGTTCAAGCAGCCTGTATGGATAATAGAGGGGAATTAACACCCACAGAGTGGACAGCACCGTCAGAATGGCGAACCTAGAGAGCAGTGACAGACCTCCAACTAGCAGGAGGTAGACGGGCAATAAGGTTAACAGACTCAAGAATAGTGTTGATGTTCGGGGGAATAGATAGTCTTGTAAGGCGCCGACATAAGTCCGCAATATAATAATTCCAAGACAGTAGAAGAAGAGGATATATAACGCAGCAGCAAGCTTGCCTCCTACGCTCCCGAAGTATCTCCCTGCCATCGTGTACCAATCCGAATGACCGCTCTTCTTCATCGCCGTAACGCCTGCGTAGAGCAGCAGTTGAATGAGGACAGAGGCGGCGAAGCTAACGAGCCACCCCTGGTTCCCAGTCAACTCTGCTAGGTGACCTGGCACTTGAAAAAAACCATATCCGAATTGAAAGCACAACACGATGAAAAAGAGTGAGCTGAGCTCAATCTGATCTGAGGCTGTACGACGGATGTTGAAATGACTCATCTTCGTTCGCTCCTTCTCATTGCTTGTTCTTGTCTCGGGTGAATCTTGGCAGTCGAAGAACAATCCGCTCGAGCTGACCCGCTCTCATCGGAGACAAGGGGGACAGATAGGGTTCACCCAAGGTGCGAAGCCCAAGCAAGTGCAGCATGATTAAGGAATATCCAAGTACTAGGCCGTACACCCCCAGGAAGGAAGAGAGCAGCAACACCACGTAGCGAATGGCCCTAAGAGCGTTAGTCATCATATATGATGACATAATGAACGAGGCGAGAGCAGCTCCTGATGCAACGATAATGAGGTAATAGGACATAAGATGGGCTTCTACAGCAGCCTGTCCGATAATAATACCGCCTACGATGCCTATGGTCTGGCCAATCTTAATAGGCAGTCTGGCCGCCGCTTCCCTTAACAAGTCTAAGACCACGGAGATGAAGAGCGCTTCATAGATGGGCGTGAATGGTACACTCGAACGCTGCTCGACAAAAGGAATGACGAGGTCCATCGGAATGAGTTGATAGTTGTATGAAGTGATGGACACATAGAGGGGGACAGCAAATACCGCCAGAAACAAAGAAATGATACGCATAAGCCTAACAATGGAGCTGTAGAACCAATTATTATAGTAATCGTCTGGTGTCTCCAGGTAATCCCAGAAGGTACATGGCGCAATAATAACTTGCGGAGAGCCGTCTACAATGGCAATGACCTTCCCTTGCATGAGGGAGGAGATGACCTTCTGCGGCAGCGACGTTACCGCGAAGACCGGGAATATGGAATAGCTCTGATCCGAGATGCTCTCCATAATAATGATGGAGTCCATAACCTTGTCCTCGACCCTCTTCAGTCTCTCGGTCAGCTCCGTCACATGGGCAGGCTTCGCCGTCCCCTCCATCCATAGCACGGCAATGGTTGTAGACGTGGTATCCCCTACAATGACCGTATCCATCAGCAGTCTGGGGGAGCGAATATACTTGCGAATCATACTAATATTCGTCGAATAGGACTCAATGAAGCTCTCCTGAGGTCCTTGAATCGCGCTCTCGCTGAAGGAGGTGTCAATCGATCTCTGATCCACCTTATACGTATTAATAGCAGCAGGGAGCGAATTCTCCGTTAATAAGATCGTCCATCCGTTCATAATCTTAGAGATACAGCTTCCTAATGTTGCGACTTCCTCCCACTCGAAGCTGGTTAAGAGGTCGGGATTAGCGGTTATGCCGGTAAGCTTCTCATCCAGCTCCTCCCGGGATACGAGAGTGTCAAGGTAGCAGCAAGTGAAGGCGGGGAGCTCTCTAATCTGAAAATCCTTCATAGAGCAGATGCGCTGAATCTGCTCCAAATTATTAGAGATTCCTAGTCCCAGCTTCACTATGTCAAGCTCGAGATCCTTAGGTTGCTGCATTCAGACTCCCCCCTTTGTCTGAAGGTTATTTTATCCAGTGGGATGGGAAGTATGCATCATGTGTAGTTAAGACAAGGGAAGCTGGCTGGCACGCTAATCTCGGGGGGCTGTTAGATGATGCGGATCATAGAGCATGACATATGTATGGAATGCGCCGCCGGCACAGGGGTAGGAACGGACGAGCTCGAAGCCGAGATGCCGATAGATGCTGACATTCGTCTCCGTCTCGGTCTGCAGGACGATGAACGTATGTGTCCGCCTTGCCTCCTCCAGCGCTGAGCGCATGAGCTTGCTTAGATGCTTCTGGCCCTGGTGGTCGGGGTGAACGGCAACTGCATCAATAATGATGAAGTTGTGATAGTGCTCACGGTAATGGGCAAGCGCTGAGGATGCGTCCTTGGTCTGCAACGCTCTGCGGTGGATGGACAGCGGGGATTGATAACGGAATACATAAGGGAGCAGGGGAAGGGTGCGCAGGGCGAGGATCGCTAAGCGGCGCTTGTCTCGGACGACACCGTACCTCCTCACGGCGAAGATTCCTTCCACTTCGTCTGATGTGACGTAGACGGTGCCGCTGGCATGGAACAATTGAATGAGCTTCGGGAAGACGAACTTCAGGATACGGCGCCGCGAAGCGGATTCGGGGAAAAGATACACGAACATAGGGCTGTCGATGAACGCTTCGAGGAGCGTCTCTCCAGCCCTCTTGATATGCTTGGACTCTAGCGGCTTAACCTGCTCATACATGTAGATGTAACCTCCCTATGGCGTGGTGCTTCGTCTTAGACATATGCAGGGAGTGGAAGGCTCATGACGCTGTATCTGCTAGGCCTTGTCCGACTGCCTCACCTCATATAACTCAATTGGAAGGCCGTCAGGATCGTGCAGGAAGGTGAACCGACAGCCGGTTACAGGGTCTATCCTTATCGGTTCGAGGGGGAGACCATGATTGTCTGTCAGCTCTCGTACGGCTGCCTCAAGGTCATCTACCTCGAAGCAGAGATGCCGCAGTCCGGCAGCTTCCGGATGAGTCACTCTGGACGGAGGATTCGGGAAGGAGAACAATTCAATGAGGTATTCGCCATGGAGAGCGAGATCCAGCTTGTAGGAATCTCGCTCTCCACGGTAGATCTCGGAGACAATCGTCAGGCCAAGCACCTCTGTGTAGAATAGCTTCGACCGCTCATAGTTCGAGCAGATTACGGCAATATGATGGACGCGGTTAAGCTTCATGAGGAGGACTCCTCCCTTCTCTTCTTAGGCTGGGATACGAAGCGCATCAGCTGCTCGAGCGGACCTTGGCGTCCGAGCGCACGCCATAGGTTCGTTAAGAGGATGGCAGCAATTAGATAGCTGAACGAGACTAGCATCGCTTGCTGCAGCTGGAAGGTGACGTAATGAGACAGGTATGTGTACAGAAGAGCGTGAGCAACGTACACAGTCAGGGACATCCCACCCGTCACGGCCAGAGGGCGAAGCATTCGCTGCGTGAGGCTTCCTTCGCTTCTTCCAAGCGTTAAGCAAGCGGCCAGGGCAAGCAGGCAGCAGCCTGCTGTTGAGAACTGCGCTGCAGCGAAGTCTAGCCAAGAGGTTACATCCATGACCTGAATACTGCCCGTCCAATACTGGAGATGGGCAAGACCTGGCACAGCAAGTACAGCACCTGCCAGCCATAAGGTACAGGTCGCGCTGCGTTCGCCTAGACGGAGCCGCCCTATGCTCATGCCTAAGATGAAGTAGGCTGTCTGCGAGAGCACGATCATAATATTCAGAGCGGTCTCGGCGGATTGCTGGGTCGCACCCGCTTCTACGAAGGGAAGCGGAGCAGCCAGCAGCAAGGCTGCCAGGATGAGCAGCACCGGCTGAGAGGCTCTTAGCAGCAGCGTAGAGAGCAGGAACATGATGCCGTATAGGCATAGCACGATGTCGCTCCATCCTGCTGCGACGAGGAGAATACCGAGCAGGGCAAGGTAGATGGCTCTTAGGACGAGCTCCCTCCTGCGTATTCCCTTGCGGGTGACCAGCAGGGAGATGCCAACGCCAGCGAGCAGGATGAACAGCGGCCTTGCCCGATTGGCGAAGAGCACTTGGAACCAGTAGGCCCACTCCGGCGAAGTCGGCCATGGAACGTCGGCTTCCGGCTGCAGCCGCTCCTGCGGCAGCATGACCAGATCGGTCGCGGCATGGACGATGACCATGCCAACGATGGCAAGCAGCCTCGCCAGGTCGAGGCCCAGGATGCGGGCCCGGTTGCCGCCGCTGGCCGCAGGGCTGGCGTGGACGCCACTTGCGGCAGAGCTCGCGGCAGGGTTAGGTTGTTTTTTCATACGGTACCTCGGGTGTACGTTGTTCCATCATGGGAAGAGCCGATGACCACGCGACTAACCATCCCACTTAGGAACAAGCCGTTCTCAACGACGCCGGGTATGGCACTTAGCTGCTCATCCAGCCAGCTTGGACCAGCAATCGTTCCGAACGAGCAATCTGCTATCAAGTTGCCATTGTCGGTTGTATAGACCGTGTCGCTGTTGATCTGGCGAATGACGGGCTGGCCGCCCAGTTCGCTAAGCTTGCGAAGAGTGAGCTCCGACGCGAATGGAAGAATCTCTACCGGCAGTGGAAATGCGCCTAGCGTGTCAACCAGCTTCGAATCGTCAACGATGACGATGAACTGCTTGCTATGATAGGCGAGAATCTTCTCCCTTAGCAGCGCGCCTCCCCCTCCCTTAATTAGGTTATTGCTCTTGTCGACTTCATCCGCCCCGTCGATCGTTACATCGATTGAGGTTATGTCAGAGAAGGGAACTATGCTAATGCCAAGCTGCTTGGCCAGCTCTTCCGACTGCTTAGAGCTCGCTGCCGCTCGAAGGTTCATTCCTTCGCTTACCTTGACGGCAATCGCCTCGATTGCCCACTTCGCGGTCGAGCCGGTCCCCAGCCCCACCGTCATCCCATCCTCTATGTAACTAACCGCTCTCTCCGCTGCCAGCTTCTTGGGGCTTATGTGCTCATACGTGTTCATATCGATACCTCCAACACCTATCTCGGTCTAATACTACCTCCCATTCTACTCTATCCTGACACAGAACGGTATGCAGCAGCCATTAGCGCCACTTTCTGGCGCTGCAGCCGTCCGGGGGCGGTTGGGTGGACGCAATAGCGCCATATTCTGGCGCTGCAGCCGTCAGATGAGGCTCGTTAGACGCAATAGCGCCATAAAAAAAATCCGCCTTACCCCAGCCTGCAGCAGGGGCAACGCGGACCAAACGATCTAAATAATTAAAGAGCTGATGGCAAAGCCGGTGCCGATGTAGACGAAGCACAGCAGGATGCCCACTGCGACGTTGCCCTCCTGCAGCTGCTGGCCGAGCTTGACGCCGGGCGTCACCCACTCGAAGATCCAGTAGACAGCTACTAGGCAGGCATAACCGACGGCGAACCATAGCGCCATATGCCAGATTGACGTATTGGTATATGCCGCCACACCTAGGACGATCGCCGTCGAGAGGAACTTGCCTCCCATCGCTAAGCCCGCTGCGACATTGCCCTTCTTCAACTCTTCCATATCATTGTAAGGCGTCATCCAGCTGAAGATGACCATGCCCAGCAGCTGAAGCACAATAATGACAAGCACACTAATGAATAAGTCCACAACGATCATGGTGAAGCCCACCCCCGAAACTTGGCATATGCCATATCATAATTCGAATAATCATGTACTTCCTCCAGCACCACGTTCACCTTGCTCAGCGGCTTCAGCGTCTGGTAACGCTTCTCGTCAATCGGCTGCTTAATCTGATGGCCGGAAGGAAGCGAGAGGACCGCGAACTGACGCGTCTCGCCTGACCGCTCCGTCTTATACACGCCCACAAGCTCAACCTCTGACGTCAGCCTCAGCTTCAGCTGTGCCATATCCTTCTCTGCCGCTTCCTTGGACTTGAAGGACTTGATTGGGTTCCACGCAGCAAGCGTCACTTCATTCTGCTTGTCATCGCTTGTGCGCATCGTCGCTTCCATGAACTGCAGCGTCCAGACCTTGTCGCCTGTTCCATAGTTGCTGTCATTCGGCAGCATCTCATTGTCCGGCAATATCGTCATGTCACTGCCTATGAGATCCCCAACTGTTCCCTCTACGACCCGGTAATCCCATGGCAAGGTAGCCACTATGCTGCCATCTGACTTCATGATGTCTGAGGAAGAATCTGTAACCGTGTAAGTCGCAGAAGGTTCCTGCCAGCTGACTGCAGACGTGTCCCACGAAGAGCTCTGCGCTTGGCAGGCGTTCAGCATGAACCCCGCCACGATGATGAAGAACACCCCGCCGACTACGATGGAGAGGATTCGACTAATATCCGCGTCCCCATTCCCACCACTATGCCGATCAGGTGGTCTATGCCCGTAATAACTCATGAAGCTCTCACTCCTATCGCCACATAATGACTCGTATTCCCTGTAATTAAGCCTCCAGCCCGCCCTAACAGCCCGCAAGGCGCACCGTTGATGACGAACATCCCTGTCAGCAAGCTGAACTCTCCTGCAGCCAGCTTCACCTTCGCCAGCTCCGCTCTCTTCTGATACACCCTCGGGAACAGTCTGCTCGTATCGAAGCCGTCCTCATCCTTCACTTCCAGCTGCCCCGCCTCATCATAGAGCCTCACGGAGCCGCCTTCGCGCCCGAACATCGACTTCGAGACGTAGCTCCCATCGAATAACGCCCGAGTGTAAGTAGGAAGCATATACTTAGAGATGATCTCCCGCTCCTCTGCACTGAACAGCATCTGAAGCTCATGCAGCCCCCAGATGAGCGCCATCATCCCCTTGGATTGCAGCAGCAGTGCATGAACCTTGTTGAGAAGCTGCACCCCACCGCTCTCCACTGCATAAGCCAGCGCTTCCCCGCCTTCATCCACCGCCATCCATTCCTTGGGATACAACGCAAATAGCCGGTCGATAGCTGCTCCGTCCTTATTCCGCAGCACCCCTTCATCAACCCATAGGTCCAGGCAGTCTACGCAGGCGATATCCTCCTGGCCGCTATGCTTCACCAGCATCTCGATCGTCCCCGAGTCTTCCAGATGCGAACCATATGCAACACAGGCCGCTGCGTCTGGCTGTTCTTCAGCCCATGCTGCAGCTACTTGCTCCTTCATGCTATCGTTCACCGACTGCAGCCCCCGCCTCTCACATTGCCAAGGTGTTGCAACTGCAGCCTCTACGTAGCCGGTAGGCGTGTCGCTGTTCAGCTCCAGCAGCTTAATCTCGCCAGCTTGGGAGATGGCGAAGTCGAACCTCGCATACCTGCTGATCTGCCCTGCTTCATTCATGTCTACCGCATCCAGCGTCTGCCACAGCATCTCCGGTATGCCGAGCATTGCATAGAGATCATGCCGCCCGAGCACATATCTAGCCGCACGGTCATACACTTGCCACAGCCCTGCTGATGCCGCCTCAAGCTCATGATATACATCCTCACGCATCGCTACGGCTTGGTCGAGCCAATAAGGCTCTCCGTCCAAGTCCGCCCAAGTGAAGCCGAGCTCCGCCAGCTCTGACACCAGTTCAGCCCGTTCACCATGTGCCGGCTCTCCAACCACTTCGAACACAGGCTGCTGCTCCTTGCATCCCGCATCACCATTAATCACAGGCTGCTGCTCAGTCCCCCCCGTATCATCAGCGACCACAGGCCGCAACTCTTGCCATTCCCCGTCCCCTTCGACTACAGCTCGCCGCTCCATCAACCGCCGAACCCGCCGCCTGAAGACTTACTTGAGGAAGAGCTGGATGAGCCGCTGTAGCCGCTGGACGTGCCGCCTATCCCGCCAGGAGATGAGGAAGTAGCGCCTCTCCTCGTAATCGAGCCGGTTGAGTCAGACGTCTTCGGACGAACCGCGGAGCCGACGACCGGCTTGTTCTGGAACGAATCGGACGTATAGCTCTTCGGCGTGTACGTATTCGTCGTTCCAGGGTAGTAGGACTTGTGCGACTTATGCCAGGAACCTGAAGAGTAAGAGCTCCCCCGGTTGAAAATAAGATGATACAACAACAAATCATTCCATCCGAAGCCGGACGATGTATGAACAACAGTAGTCCCGCTCCCGCCTCCAGCGCTTCCGCCAGCGCCACCTTCCTCTTCCTCGTCTTCCTCTTCTACTCCCGCACCGCTTGCCGCCAGCTTAGGAAGATTCCAATCCACCGCGGGATCATAGAAGCTCTTCACCTTCTCATTCGACCATTCCAGCAAGGTTGGCTCCCCTGCTGCAGCTGCAGTCGTTGCAGTCTCAGCTGATGCCACCCCGCTGCTGCCCGGGCTCAGCCCGATGAAGGCACCCGCCAGCAAGGCGATCCCCAGCGATGTGGACAGTACCTTCAGCGGCTTGCCTTCCCTGGTAAGCATCCGCTCCGCGAACGGGACACCTTCAGCACGCACCGCTCTCGTCACTGCGCCATCTCCCCCAGCACGCACCGCCTTCGGCACTGCGCCGTCCGCACTAGCTCTGCTTCTGCCATTAAGCTTACTATCCATCTCGTGAACTCCTCCTCCTCTTGCTTCTGCTCTACTTGTTCAGCACCTTCGTCACGAGCAGCTCCACCGAGCCGTTATCCACATTCAGCCGCCCTTCAATCGTCTCATATTCCTCGCCGCCGACGGTCAGATAATTAACGTGGTTAAGTGCGTCCATCATCGTCTTGCTCCAATTGCGCTCATCGAGATTGCGCAGCCCGCCCTCGGGCAGCTTCTCCACGAGATACACCTTCATTGCAGCTTCCAATCTAACAACTCCTCTGCCAATAAATTGAACATGTAATAGGTACGTAGCTCCCGTTCGTTTTGTTTCGTTCCCACTCTATGTTTTTTTTCACCGCATGTCAGAGATAACCAAGGATACCGCCAAGTTCATGCGTATAAGAAGGAACTGCGTTAAGCTGTACAGAATGTATAGTACTCGTGAGTGCAAGTCTGTGCAGGCTTGCGCCCGGCAATACTAGAACCATCTAAGCCCAATCTGGAGGAGGACAACCACACTTGGAAGCAGCACTACTTGGGAGCTTCATATCGGCAATGGCTACTGTACTCGGGGCTGTCCCCCTGCTATTCGTTAAGCAGCTGTCGGAACGCTGGAAGGATATCCTCATTGCCTTCACAGCCGGCATCATGGTGTCGGCCTCCACCTTCGGCCTCATGCCTCAAGCGCTGAAGGAATCCGGACTCGTCGCCCTAACCATCGGGCTGCTGCTTGGTGTCATTACGCTGGATATCATTGAGAAGAACATCCCCCATATCGATGTCGAGAATAACCGAGCGATCTCATCCTTCGACACCAAGTCACTGCTCGTCATCATCGCCTTATTCATTCATAACATCCCGGAAGGGCTTAGCACTGGCTTCAGCTATGCGAGCCAAGACCAAGGATTGGGCGTCATGGTCGCTATCGCTATCGGCGCGCAGAACATGCCGGAAGGGCTCGTGCTTGCTGTCTTCCTGATCAGCTCGGGCGTGAGCAAGGGGAAGACGCTGCTGCTCGTCACCCTAACCGGACTCATGGAGCTGCTCTCGTCCTATGTCGGTCTCATTGCCGCAAGCTCCATTCAGTGGCTCATAGGCTACGGACTTGCCTTCGCCTCCGGCGCCATGCTGTTCATCGTCTACAAGGAGCTCATTCCTGAGTCACACAGCCATGGCTTCGAGCGGCCGGCGACCTACTCATTCATCTTCGGACTGCTCGTCATGGTGTATATCGGACACTTCTTCGGATAATTACATCCATTCCTTCTCTAGCAGCTTCCGCCGCCGTCTTCGTTGCTTAATCGCTGCCAATGCATTCCATTGGGATCGGATGGATTGACATCCGTCTCCGTTGATGATTTAATAGGTTTAAACGTTCGAACGAATGGATGGTGATGATGAGATGACACAAGCAGCGATGGAGACCTTCCGATCCTGCATCCCGCTCTTTCAAGCCTTAAGCGATACGGCCAGACAAGATATTATTCTGCTGCTTGCTGAGCATGAACGTCTCACAGTCAATGAGATTACACAATATGCAACTCTGTCCCGTCCCGCCATCTCGCACCACCTTAAGATTCTGAAGGATAATAAGCTGGTTGAGATTGAGCAGAAGGGAACGCAGCGGTATTATTCATTAGCCATTGACGCTGCCCTCGTGCAGATTAAGCAGCTTGTCCGAGTGGTGGAAGAGGATTGTTTATAGACGGAAGTGATTCCGTTTATATTTTTTTGAACAATAGGTTTAAATGGTTAAACACAAGAACATTAATGATATATAATTGAACCTTGAAGGAGAGAATAATAATGACAGCAACTAAGACGATATTGATTACAGGGGCATCTACAGGAATCGGAAGAGCGGCAGCCGAACTATTCTTGAGCAAGGGCTGGAATGTAGCCGCGACGATGCGCAGTCCGGAGAAGCATGGGGATCTCAGCCATCCTAGACTGAGAAAGTATAAGCTCGATGTAATCGATACAGCGTCGATAGAGACAGCCATCCAAGGGGCAATCAGCGACTACGGGAAGATAGATGTCGTGCTCAACAACGCAGGCTATGGGGCAGTTGGCCTATTCGAAGCCTCTACCCAAGAGCAGATCAGACGTCAGTTCGATACGAACCTATTCGGGACTATGAATGTCATCCAGCAGATTCTGCCCCACTTCAGGAAGCATAGAGACGGTCTGATCATGAATATTACATCCGTCGGCGGCAAGGTCACCTTCCCGCTCTACAGCCTGTACCATGGTTCCAAGTGGGCGGTTGAAGGATTCTCCGAATCGCTGCATTACGAGCTTCGGCCATTGGGCATCCGGGTCAAGATTATTGAACCAGGCGTCATCAAGACGGACTTCTACTCACGCTCACAGGACTTGATTAATAACACGGAATTGACTGAGTATCAGGAATATATGAAGATTGGGATGCACAACATGCAGAGCTCCGGAGATGCAGGCGTAGCGCCTGATGTGGTAGCACAAGCTATCTACCGCGCGGCCACGGACGGCTCAGGCAAGCTTCGATATGCGGTAGGTGCACCTGCTCCTTGGCTGCTTCCGCTGCGCAAGCTGCTGCCTGAGAGCTGGTTCTTCCGAATTGTGCGCAGCAATGTTGAGAAGGGGTTGAAGAAGTCATGAATGCGACAACTGCACTGGAGCGCCAGCAGCATACGTTCCGCTCGGGCCTGACAAGGCCGTACGAATATCGCCGTGAGCAGCTCATGAAGCTGAAGCAGGTGATGAAGAACTATGAAGATGAGATGCTGGATACTCTTGAGACGGAGCTGCGTAAGCCGAAGACAGAGAGCTATATGACAGAGGTCGGTGTGACCTATGAGGAGATCAACTTCACTCTGAAGCACTTGCATCGGTGGATGAAGCCGAAGAAGGTGCGCACGCCGGTGTCCCACTTCGGCTCGTCCTCTCGCATCTACCCAGAGCCGTACGGCGTTGCGCTTATTATCGCCCCATGGAATTATCCTATTCAGCTTGCGTTAGCGCCGCTGATTGGAGCAATTGCTGCGGGCAACTGCGCCATTGTGAAGCCATCGGAGCTGACCCCGCGCACATCAGCGTTGCTTAAGAAGATGTTGAGTGAAGTATTTGACGACGACTATGTCGCCGTTATTGAAGGCGGGGTGGATGTGAGTACGGAGCTGCTTGCGCTTCGGTTTGACAAGATTTTTTTCACCGGGAGTGTGCCTGTTGGGAAGATTGTGATGGAGGCGGCAGCGAAGCACCTCACTCCTGTCACGCTTGAGCTGGGCGGCAAGAGTCCGACGATCGTGGGGCGGGATGCCAATCTTGATCTGGCCGCGAAGCGGATCGTGTGGGGCAAGTTCTCGAATGCTGGGCAGACCTGCATCGCGCCGGATTATCTGCTCGTTCATCAATCGGTGAAGAGCGAGCTGCTTACGAAGATGGAGCACTACATTCAGGAGCTGTATGGGGACAATCCGCGTGAAGCCGGGCGATACGCCTCGATTGTAACGGAGAGGCATGCGAAGCGGCTGGCGGGGTTCATTGACAATGCGAAGCATATTGTACGAGGCGGGAAGTACGATACGGCTGATCGTTACATCGAGCCCACTCTCATGGATGAAGTTACTCGTGACGATGCGCTTATGCAGGAAGAGATCTTCGGTCCGATTCTGCCTATTATCGCATATGAAGACCTGAGCGAGGCCATCTCCTTCATTCACTCGTTCGAGAAGCCGCTTGCCTTGTACCTGTTCTCCGGGAACCAGCGTGAGATTGACACGGTGCTGGAGCAGGTGAGCTTCGGCGGCGGATGTATCAACGATACGATCCTCCATATCGCGACGCCATACTTGCCATTCGGAGGGGTTGGACAGAGCGGTGCGGGCGCTTATCACGGCAAGGCCAGCTTCGACCTGTTCTCCCATCAGAAGAGCGTGCTGCATCAGACGGTGAAGTATGACCTGCCCGCCAGGTATCCGAACAGCAAGCTTGGAGCGAAGATGATTCGTTCGTTGATGAAGTAGCGCAGGCACAGAACGACAGCATGTCATGCAGTCATGAAGGATATTGTATTATAAAATAAAATCTCGTTGGAGATTGGACTCCTCCCACACCAACTCCTTCGTGCTGCAGCATCACATTCCGATGCTGCAGGCCGCTAGCGTGGCCAATTCGCCGCTGTAGCATCACATTCTGATGCTGCAGGCCGCTGGCGTGGCCAACTCGCCGCTGTAGCATCACATTCTGATGCTGCAGGCCGCTGGCGTAGCCAATTCGCCGCTGTAGCATCACATTCTGATGCTGCAGGCCGCTGGCGTGGCCCTTTCGCCGCTGCAGCATCACATTCTGATGCTGCAGGCCGCTGGCGTGGCCAATTCGCCGCTGCAGCATCACATTCTGATGCTGCAGGTCATCCAGATTGCTGCCCAGCTGCCCGATTACAGCGTGACGGCCCCTCGTCCAACAAGGCAAAAAGGGGATGCCCCCGAAGCCTGAAGCTTCTGGGACACCCCCTTCGTCTTGCCATCAGCATCTGCCTCATCCCAGTAACAGCGGGGTATGATAGCTCCTTGCCACACTATCCCCTTCGCTCAGGCAGGGTCAGTGCAGAGTCTCATCACCCTGCCCCTGATCTAACGGAATAGTGTCCCAAGACAGATGCAAATCACCCCTGCCCCTGATCGAAGGGGATAGTGTCCCAAGACAGACACACATCACCCTGCTCCTGATCGAAGGGGATAGTGTCCCAATACAGACACAAATCACCCTGCCCCTGATCGAACGGGATAGTGTCCCAAGACAGACACACATCACCCCTGTCCCTGATCGAACGGGATAGTGTCCCAAAGGGGGGAATATAGGGATCAGGCAACAAGTCAGGCAACACAGCAGTATAACTTCGTCATCTCAGCTGCGCTGACAGGCCGACTGAACAGATACCCCTGCACGTAATCACATTGAAGCTTCCTTAGCTCCTTCATCTGCTCCTCCGTCTCTATTCCCTCTGACACGACCTTAAGACCCAGCTTGTGAACCATTGTAATGACCGCTTCAACTATGGCATGCTCTTCCCTGCTATGATTGACGGCTTGTATGAAGGACTTATCAATCTTAAGTATATCCAGAGGCAGGTGCTTCAGATAGCTCATGGACGAATAGCCGGTTCCGAAGTCATCCAGTGAGATACGGATGCCATAAGCGCGCAGCGTCTTAAGAACGCTAACCGTGTCATGAAGAGAGGTAATCAGCGCGCTCTCCGTCACTTCCAGCTCCAGCTGGCTGCCGGGTACCCCGCAACGCTCCAAGGTGCTGACTACCATATGGCAGAACCCGGGATCTCGAAGCTGGACAGCCGAGATGTTGACCGAGATGACGGAATCCGGCTGTGAACGAAGCCAGTGCTTATGCTGCTTGCATGCTTCATCCAGCACCCATGCCCCGATTCGGAGAATCAGGCCGCTATCCTCTGCAATCGGAATGAACTCCACTGGCGAGATATAGCCCCATTCGGGATGATGCCATCGGAGCAGCGCCTCTGCTCCGCGCATCTCCTTGCTAGAAGTCTCGTATTGCGGTTGATAGACAAGCTCCAGCTGGCCGCGGACCAATGCATACCGCAGCGCCTCCTCCAGCTTCGTCCTGCGCTGGGCAGCCTCCCTCATGGCAGGAGTGTACAGCTTCATCCCATTCCTGCCCTCGCTCTTCGCTTCATGCGCAGCCGCTCCGGCTTGATCGAGCAGATCCTCACCTGTATGGGCATCTTGAGGATAGATGGCAATACCGATATGAGCTGATAGATGAACGGCCTGCCCCTCGACGTATACGGATTCCCCCATGAATGATTGAATGGAGTGAAGATCATCCTGCAGTCGGTCACAGAGCCCCGGGTTAAGCCGATCCTCTAGCACGAGCACGAACTGCTCTGTTCCGAATCGGGCAGCGAACCCCCGCCCCCGAAGCTTAGCGTCCAACCTCTCGCTTACCGCCTTAATGACTGCATCGCCGTAAGCATACCCTCGTGCTTCGGCAAGATTGCACAGATTATTCAGAGTGAGCATGAGAACCGCTGCTCGAGTCTGAGTCTGGTAAGCTCTGATCAGTGCTTCATCCAGCTGCACATTCAGCAGTCTCCGGTTAGGCAGCCGCGTCAGCAGGTCATAGTTCGCAAGCCAGCGAATCTCCGCCTCCGTCTCCATCCGCTTAGCTTCACCCATTAGTAATGTGCATATAAGGATTGTGGCTGCTGTATTCAGCAGCGTAATTGGAATAGGATAGGTCTGATAGATTGCAGCTGCAATCTCCCAAGGCATAATGCTTGCCCAAGCTAGCGATTGTGCAGAGAGGAGCAGACCTAGCAGCACTTGATGGCGAAGCTTCCCGAGGAATCTCAGCCCTCCAATGAATCGAACATAGCACACGCCGATGACCGCCGCGGTTACAATCTCGCCAATTCCTGCGTGTACTCCTGTGCCTCCAATGATTATCCGATATACAATCATTGGGATGGCGGTTATCACCGCTGCAATCCACCCGCCGAATAGGCCGGCCATCGCCGCGATGACCGTCCGCAGATCAATAATGACCCCTTCCGCAGCGACAAGGGGCAATTGCATCGTGACGAGGCCTATGACCCCGAACGCCAATCCGAACATTACGCTTCGCTTGCGAGCCTCCCATCCGGATAGTCCTTTATACCCGTAACGGGAGATATACATGAAGAAGAGAATGAGACAGCAGTTCTCCCATAGACCGATCATACCTTCTAACCACTGCATTGCTGGTCCCCCTAATACATTCTGTCCGCATAGGGTCTTCCTCTACGCTATTCTCTCTTAGATGCGGTATTATGCTGACGTTATTCAGTCTACATGGAGAGTATTAGGAATATTGCGGGGCATCTGTTATAAAAGTATGAGCAAGCTCCCCTCCTTAGAAAACCTCTCGTCCAGGAGGACAAGAGGTTGAAGTACGGTGAGAGCAAGACTATAGTCTTAGGTCAACTCTCACAGCATATAGAATCTGCTTGTATCCTTGCCCTGCAGGTTATATCTCGCATAGTGCTGATAATGCGCCTTGTACACTTGGCCATTCTTCGACGGCGAGTACGTCAGGAACAGCTGCTTGCGGCTGCGATCCGATAGATTCGGCCCGCTCTGATGAGGGGTGTACGAGTGGAAGATGATGATATCTCCAGGGTTCGTCTCCACAATCTCCCCTCTGCTTGGATCGATTGCTGCAACCTCCTCCTTGTTCATATTGCGCAGCTCCCCTGGAGTTGTGAGCAGCCGGTCATGATACCCCGAGAACAGCTCCAGTCCCCCATTCTCTGTAGAAGCCCCGTCAATCGCCACCATGACCGAGATCAGCCCTTCGGTTACGAACCCATTCCACCACGACGCATCCTGATGCATCGTATAGCCGTTCGCGCCAGGCAGCTTGAAGATGAGCTTATCCTTGAAGAGCAGCGGCTCATCGAGATAGATGTCGCGAAGAGGAGATAGAATCCGCTCATCCTTCACCAGCTCAGCGAATACGGGAGAGATATCATGAACCGGATCCATCCGCTCTATCTTCGTATCCCCATTCGCATATTGCTTATGGCCCGCCCGAATATTATAAGGGTCTGTATAATCACTTAGGCCGAGCAGCCGCTCGCATTCCACCTGCATCACTCTGGCGTCCTTTTCACTGAAGGCCCCCCGAATGACTAAGTATCCTTGCTTGCGATAAGCTTCCAGCTGCTCGAATGATAATACATTTAAGTTTTTTCTCATGATCCCTCATCCTTCCCTATTCTTTTTTGCTGCTCTATTGCTTGACCAATCGTCTTGGTTATATGATATAACTGGATTTAAGTTATCTCCATGGCTGAAATTAGCTTTTGACCTATACTTTTTTGCAACAATACTGCTTGAAGGATGTGTGTGCTTGCTATGTACGATCTGCAGCTTATCCGCTATTACTTAGCCAGGCAGCGCTCAGAATTCTCCCTGCCGTATGATACCTATGAGCATCCCGTCCTGCTAGCTCCTGAGAATGGCTCATTCCACTGCCGGCTGGAGCAGCATGGCGCATCAGAGGAGAGAGAGTTCACCGTTCGTCATGGGGAAGTCCTTCTCTGCTACCCGGGCCAGACGCTGCATCGAGCCGTTATAGAACCAATTACGTTCCACTTCCTTGAGTTCTCCGCTCCGGCCTTGTCCATTCCCTCCGGCAAGCATCGTATCGCCGACCTTGACCGGCTCGCCTCAACCTTCCGCTATCTCGCAAGCTGGCACGACGAAGAACCCCGAGACCGTGAGGACGCGGAGGCCGAGCATTATCTATCTGATGTGCTGCTGCTTGTTCAGAGTACCCTTCACCAGCTGGAGCAAGGTCGTCTTCGTGAGATTGAGCCAGTGATGGTGCAAGCCGCTTCTCTGATTCGTCAGCACGCCTATGATAGCGGCTTATCCTTGCAAAGAATTGCAGCGATGCTGTCCTTAGCTCCTTCACAGCTTACCCGCCGATTCCAGGCCGCTTACGCGGAGTCTCCAATTCAGTTCGCGACCCGTATTCGTCTTACGAAGGCGAGGCTGCTCCTTACCGAGACGAATCTGAGTCTGGAGGAGATCGCCGAGCAGTGCGGATATGAGAATGCCTTCTATCTGAGCCGGGTCTTCGCCCGGAATATGAAGGTTCCGCCCTCCGTCTATCGCAAGGCGAATCGAGTCTAGCCGCTGTCTGGGCATAGAGTTCTACTCCTTCTTCTCCCGAAGCGTTCGTTCCCGAAGGCCTGGGAGCGATGCGTAGAGGAACGTCATGAGCGGCGACAGCCACAGGAAGAAGGCATAGGGCAGATAGGAAGTGACCGGAACGTTCAGCGCATTAGCCATAAAAGCACCGCTCACCCCCCATGGAATCATGGCGTTCACAAGCGTACCGCAATCCTCGAGCGTCCGTGAGAGCGTCTTGGCTGGAATCGCTCTCTGCTTGAACTCCTCACGGAACAGCTGTCCGGGCAGCAGAATCGATAGATACTGCTCGCCGGTCAGCAGATTCACCCCTATGGATGACCCGCCTGCCGCCCATACCATCTTGCCGTTCGACTGAATAGGCCGGATTAATCGGAGGAACAGGGCAGCAATGACGCCCCCGTGCTGCAGCATTCCGCCCAGCGCCAGTGCGATAAGAATTAAGGAGACCGACCACATCATGGACTGCAAGCCTCCTCGATTAACGATAGAGGCAACCGTCTCGTTCGTGAAGCTGCCTTGATATCCTCCCTGCATGACTTGGAACCAGGAGGATACGTTGGTCTCGCCTTGGACAGCTGCTGTTATTAGCAGCGAGGCTGCAATGCCAGCTGACAAGGTCGGCAGGATCGGGTAACGTCGAATAGAGCTGTATAGGACAACAAGCAAGGGAAGCAGCGTTGCCGGGTGAAGCTGGAAGGACTCCGATAAGGAAGACTGGATGGCATCCAGCTGCCCCATCGGCAAGGGCTGATCGGAGCCTGTCCACAGGAACAAAATAACGGTTATCAGTATGGCTGGGCCTGACGTGTACATCATGTTGCGGATATGCGTGTAGAGATCAGTTCCCGCTACGGCGGGGGCGAAGTTGGTCGTGTCTGAGAGCGGCGACATCTTGTCTCCGAAGCAAGCTCCGCAGATGATGGCCCCTGCGCAGATGTAGGGATCTGTGCCAATGGCTGTTCCAATTCCCATTAAGGCAACGCCTACCGTGCTAATCGTTGTGAACGAGCTCCCTGTGAAGAGGGAGACGAGCACGGTAATACACAGTGCGCTAACGGCATAATAATCCGGTCGAAGCCATTCCATGCCGTAATAGAGTAAGGTCGGGACCGTTCCGCTCATCATCCATAGTCCGATAAGGATACCGATGAGACATAGGATAAGGATTGGCTGCAGCGCTTGCCGAATGCCTTCGAGCATGCCTTCTTCGATTCGCTTCCACTTCATCCCTGTCAAGCGAAGCAGCAGCGCCGTCATTGCCGCCCCGGCAAGCAGCGGAATATGCGGCTCTGCCTTCATGATGAAGATGGAGACGAACAGCCATGAGGCCAATATACAGAGGATGAGCAAGCTGTGGCTGAACCTCATCTCTTGCGGTGATGTTTCTTTCATGATGACTGCACCTCGGTTCGAATAAATGCTTTCTCGCTTTCTTGCTTCTACGCAATGAAGTATGAGAACAGACAGAAGATGATTATATTCGCCTCTCTGCGCCCCCGTCAAGGGTGTGGTCGGAACTACCATTATATGAAGATACTACTCCGCAAGGCATCACCCAGCCTGCCCTCTCCCCATACAATAATGGTAGCTGATCGCTACGATTAGGGAGGGGTTATCAATGAGTTTTGAATCCACGTTACGAATGAACATAATGGAAGCTGCCCGGGATATGAGCAAGGGCGGGACGAGGTTCGCTACCTTCAGAACCTCAGAATGCAATGCGAGGTATTGGCATCTGACGAACAAGGGAGGGTTCCTGCTGAGAGAGGGGATTGCTCCAGCCAAGGGCATTCGGAACATTTACTCCCAAGGGAAGAGATACGCGTTCGAATGCGCCGTGGCTATTGTCATTATCTTTTACAAGGCCGTATTGGATACAATTGGGGAGAAGTCGTTCAACACCCTGTTCCCGAACCTGCTGCTGTACAGCTGGGATGCGGACAGTGACCTGGGCCTGAGCACACGTTATGTTCCTTATAACTATGCGGTGCCTGGCGATGTGCTCTACTTCCGTAATCCAGACGTGGATCGCGATACGACGGAATGGCAGGGCGAGAATGTCATTAAGCTGGGCAAGGATCTGTATTATGGGCACGGCCTGGGTATAAGGAATGCTGACGCTATGATTAAGGCCTTGAACCGACATAGAATCGAAGGCTCTGAGAGGTCCGCTTACCTGGACAATCAGATTACCGCTCCGGATTACCGCTACTTGTCGCGGTATGCTAGTCGTTGATAAGCCTTATGTGAGAAGAGAGCTCCGAACCTGTCCAAAATAGAAATGACTATTATTCCCGTAACATACCGGATGAGGTCTACGAATAGGAACCCTTGGCCCAGCACAAGGCCGCCTAGCGCAGTGTCTCTGATCGCGTTCAGCCAGCCAGCTTGATAGAGCTGGCTGAACTCTATGAAGAAGCAGAAGCAGAGACTGCAGGCCAGTGCCCACCTCAAGCGCTTATGTGAGGCAATGGCGCGGAGGCTGCAGTAGATCATCGCCGCCCACAGCGCATCGCCAGCGTGCAGGGATACGAATTCAGGCAGCTGCTCAGATAGGCTCCTACTGGCGAGACCCGCAGCCATGATGAAGCAAGCAGCAATCAAGTAAATTAGCCTTCTCTTAAGATTGATGACACATCATCTCCTTACATCTTGTCTAGCTCTTAACTTACCACACGCAGATTCCTTGCAACAGCTTCCTTTTTTTGCCGGAACCGGTCGCTTATGTGGGACGTATGGTTTAATAAAAAAACGGAGCATAGTGAGGTGGAGACAGCTGTTGCGAATAGAGAAAGCGAAAGTGAAAACCTCCAAGGGGACGCTGGAGTACAGCAATGCCGGGACTGGAAGGCCGACCATTGTACTCATCAACGGAGGATCTGGTCCGATCGAGGGCTGGATGAAAATATGGCAGGAAATCTCTCAGCTGTCCTCTGTATATGCCTATAACCGGCTTGGGGTTGGCGCCAGTGATAAGCCGAGGGAGAACCAAGATGGTATAACGATTGTGGAGACGCTGCGGGAGGCCTTAACGCTATCGGGAATGACTCCCCCATACTTGCTAGTTGGACATTCCCTAGGGGGATTATATGCAAATCTATATGCCAGGCTATATCCTGATGAGGTAGCCGGACTTGTCCTGCTTGAAGCCAGTCATCCGAATGATCTGCAGCTGAACAGCTATCAAGGTAAGGTTGTCAGAGGAATGAATCGGTTGTTGTCACTATTCGATTCCCTGTCTTCACACAAGAAGTATAATGAGGTTCAATTCGTACAACAAACGGCTGAGCAGATCGACAGGGCTGCTTGGAAGCTTGCCGAAGTTCCTCTGTATGTCATCACGGGTGGAAAAGAAATCCGCATGATGCCGGACGAAGCTCGCAGGAAGCGCAGAGAGAACCAATTAGAATTAGCAGCCCTGTCAGGTAAACGTACACACATCATCGCGGAGAAAAGCGGCCACTTCCCTCAATTGTCAGAGCCTAAAGTTGTCATTGATGCAATTAAGAGGTGCTTGGAGGATGTTCAAGACACCTCACTGTAACGCACACGGCCTTCGTCCAAGAGACTCAGGACGAAGGCCGTGCGAATGACTACATGCAGCTGCAGACTAGCGAATGTTCAACTCCCAGCTGTAGCGAACGGATTGCCCCGGCTGCAGCCAAGTCAGAGTCCCCTTCTCGTCTTCTGCAGCTATCCCTTCCACTCCACAGTTGGAAGGCTCAATTCCAAGCACATAGCTCCCTTCTGCAGGAAGCTTCCACTCGACGAATCGCGGCAGCGTATCTGTGCTCCAAGTCAGCTCCACCTCGAGCGGAATGGTTCGTCCTCCCCCTTGGGGGAACTCGGGCTGCATCAGCTTCACGGTTGCGTGTCTTAATGCCGGATCGAGCGAGTGGTAATAGACACGCTCCGAGTAATTCGCTGTCGGACTCTCGAAGCGGTCATATCCTTCAAGCGGGATATCTGCTGCTCTCGGTACAATGGACGAAGAGGGAACGGCCAGCTGCGTATTGCTGTTCATGAACGGAAAGCCAAAATTGAAATGATACAATATCATATGCGGTGCCGCTTCGTAACCGATATTGTCCACGATGTCCGCAACCGTAATCTTATTCTCCCCAAGCATACTGCGAATCTCCCGGCGAAGCTGCAGCATCCCGTCGAACAAGGCTCCTTCTTCCACCGTGCCACGAACGACCATCTCATACTCGTCACCATTCCACATTCCTTCAGCACACACTTGCCTTGCTGGAGTATGATGAATACGACCATGCAGACCGAACGGCTTGCCACGGAATATGGAGGGTGAGCCGACGTTAGCAAGTCCGCATGTCATCAGCATTCCTCCGGAAGCACTTCGCAGCCATCCCACACCATCCGGGTCATAATACATCGGATGAGTATCGCCGCCTGGAGACATCCAGCTGATAGGCATACCGCCGAACGAGACCGTAGATAGATCAAGCCCCTTTGTTGGTGTGACGGTGTAAGACAATCCTGCACCCGTGTTCACCTGAATATAAGACATCCCTCGTTCGCGTCCATCCGTTCCCTCGTACTTCCGAATACCTCCGATCTGCTCCAGTCGTCCAAGCCGTGCTTCAAGTTCCCGCCTAGTCCACTCTCTTCCGTATAGTTGCATTCTCTAGACCCACATCCGTTCAATCAAGCCATCTGTGTGAATGTAGGCTCCTGCACCTTCGCTGCCCTTCATTAGTCGAATCACCTTCTACCTCGTTCTATGCCAGACGATCGCATGCTCATGCATTCGAGCTTCAAATCCTTCTAAATGCATTCCGGTATCATATTGCTTCCAGCCTGCTGCGATGCGGGCGCATATGCTCTCCCATGGCTGTATACCAGTGAGAGCATCTGGCTGTTCAACATTACAAGCCCCCGTTCCGACCGCGCAGATGAGCGTCTTCTCCGGTGACAGCTGCTGCATCCAGCCTGCTAGGAAGCCGGCAATTGTGCAATCCCCTGCTCCAGTCGTTCCTGCGACCTCAACTTGGAAGCAGGGAATATAGAGCTCCTTACCCGCCCATGCAGATAGCTCTAGAGGTGAATATCGTCCAGCTTCGGCTAACCTCTCTTCATCACAGGTGGTCCGCATATATAATCCGAAGGGCCCAAGCTTAAGTACGACGACAGCAGCTCCCATGGCGAGTAATTGTTCTGAGAGTTCCTTCAGCAATTGCGGGTTCATATAGGAGACAAGGTCGTTCTTGGCTTGATATTGTTCGAACTGCTCTCTTCGGAGCATATACATGATCTCTTCGATACTAGGGAGGAACAGATCCGTGTATGGGAGTACTTGCTGCAGGATGTCAACCCAATCAGCCTGCCCGGCATCGGAATCAGGCTCCGGCTTAGCCAGATCCAGGGATGTCGTCACACCAGCCTCCTTAGCCCGCTTCATTAACATGGTTAGTTCACGCCCGCCGTGCTCGTACATCTTCCTCATGAGAGGCGGATAGCCCAAGTGAAGCAGTCCCGCCTCACTCAGCGCGGCATCGGTCACATCCTCCGCCACGAAGGTATCGTTGGCTCCCGTGCAATGCAAGAACATTCGATCGGTATGGGGCGCGCTGAGGACGATGGAATAGGAGCTTGCCTCTCCAGGGGACACGATCATTCCCTCGGTCAACGCGAAGGAGGCATCCTGCTCTCGGATAATGGACAGAATAGCTTCTCCGAAGCGGTCATCGCCAATCTTACCCATTAGGCGGGTGGGCACGCCAAGTCGATGAAGAGCTAAGCCCGTGTTCGCTACCGCGCCCCCTGTCGCGAGTACAGCATGGCCTATCTCAACGAGCTTGCCAGGTGTAATCCTATTCAGCATCGTCCATTGCTCTCGGTGAATGACAGGAATGATGTCAAGACATATATGTCCGGCAACTGCCGCCGGATAAGGCAGTTCATGCAGCATCATATAACCTTAGCTCTCCCAGACTATTGGAATGGTGCGCTCCGTGCGCTCGGACTCGAGTGCCGCTGTGAATACTAGGTGACTTCCCATCGCTTCCTCAGGTGTGGCGCAATGGAATGGCTGAGACATGCCTTCTCTGCCGTTGGCAAGCTCGTCACAGAATGCTGCCCACATCTGAAGGATGGAATCCGAGAAGCCGAATTCGAATATTCCTCCTGTAATCGTGCCATAAGCCGACTGATACGGTGCATCAACCACATGCCAAGCCTGCGCAGCTCCTGGTTCATAGGGCAGGGAAGAGATTTGCTTCGGATTTTTGGTCGTGAATTCTGCTGAGCATTCCGTACCTTTAATACGTATGAACCAGGTATTAGCATGGCCTGGGGCAATTCGCTTCATAGACAATATCATTGGAAATTTTTGCATATCTGTATGAACCTCGGTCGCGAGAATGGCATTATCCCAAGTCTCACAAGCAGCGGTACCTCCTTTGCCATCAGGACGATTTTCTACAATTTTGGAGAGGAGCGCTCTTACATTTTGGGGCTTCCAGCCGAAGCGCATGGGGAGATGCAGCACATGCATGCCCAGATCGCCCATGCAGCCGTATTCTCCATTCGTTGCAGCCTGCCTCTTCCAATTAATAGGCTTGCGTGGATCGAGATCACTTGAGTGCCAGAATCCGGCTTCTACCTCAATAATCCGTCCGAAGCGCCCTTCGTTGACCATTCTCGTAATCTGCATTGCGCCAGGAAAGAACGGGAACTCTGACGAGCAGCGTACAACGACTTCCGGATGCTCAGCCATCGCTGCTGCAATCTCTTCGTTAGCCTGCTTGTCTATACCGAAGGGCTTCTCTCCTAGAAGATGCTTACCCGAACGTATGATTGCCGTGTATAGATCTTGATGAAGATGATGAGGAACCGCACAGTATACCGCGTCTACCTCCGGATTAGCGAGTAGTTCTCTGTAATCGGTATACGTGTACTCAACGCTCGGCAGCGCATCCTTGAACCAGGTAGTTGCCGCTGCATGAGCATCACATACGGCAATAATACGGGGCTGAACGTTCAAGTCAGTTAGATGCAGCCATCGGGCTGCAGCGCTGGCGAACTCCTTGCCCATCAGACCGCAGCCAATGACGCCGAATCTGATGACAGGCTTAGGGGAAGGGTTGTTCGTACTACTCATGAATACTGACCTCCTCTTGGAGTACCGATATCGCATCGTCTGCAGCTGCACCTTCATGCACGATGCTCATGAGCGCCTTCGTCATGCGGGCTGGGTTAGGATGCTGGATAACGTTACGGCCATAGACGATACCCGATGCGCCCTGCTTCATCAGTTCAACCGTGCGATGCACAATCTCTTCATCTGAAGCTCTGCCGCCGCCGCGAACGAGGACTGGAATACCGGAAGCCACTTCAATGACCCGGTGATATTCCGTAACGTCATCACAAGGATCAGCCTTGATGACATCCGCACCAAGCTCGACAGCTTGTCGAACTAGCGGCAGTATTTTCGTAAGATCGCCATCTACCATATAACCGCCCTTAGTCTCGTTAGGTAGCATGACAAGCGGTTCGACCATAAGCACCATGCCATAGCGTTCGGCATCGCTCTTCAGCTTCATAATGTTCCTGACGCATTGATAATGAAGCTGGGGCTGGCCAGGGAGGAGGAGCAGATTCACGCACACCGCTACGGCATCAAGTCGAACAGCATGTTCGACCGCATCATCAATAATCTCACTGAACAAGTAATCCGGCAGCTTGTTGCCGTATATATTAGCGGCGTCCGTACGCAGAACCAAGCCTGGCTTATTCTTTCCGGGAAGCTCCTGCAGATGCTTTGCCTGACCGATACTTAGCTGGATGCAATCCGGATTTGCGTGGACGACTGTATCTACCGCCTTTTTCATATTTTCAATGGAAGCCAAGAAGGAGTACTCGTTGAAGAATCCGTGGTCAATCGCCACGTCGAAGCATTTACCTTGTTCGCTGAACATTCTATTCAATCTAGCGCTGGAACTAACTCCCATGCTCGTCACCCCTTGAGTTAATTGGTATCTATGACGCCTACTTACTTACTTACTTACTTACTTACTTACTTACTTACTTACTTGCTTGCCACTAAGCCCTAAGACGCAGACGCACCTTCTTCAGCTATCATCATTAGCCTCTTAATCCCTTCAAGGCAGGATACAGCTTCTTGTACTGATTGAACCGTTCTAGATAGAACTGTCTGCGTGCTGCATCGGGGTAGAACGCTTGCTTCACCTTAACTAGGCGATTAACCGCTTCTTCATGCGTGTGGAACAGACCCGCTGCCTTACCAGCCAGAATGGCTACTCCGAGTGTCCCGGCTTCACCAATATGAAGCGACGATACTACCTTGCCCATCATATCCGCCTTAAGCTGCAGGTACGCATCCGAATTGGCTAATCCCCCGACTGCTCTTAATTCATGGATAGCAATTCCGAGATGCTCCATCCGCTCAACATTAACCATCATCTCGAAGGTTATACCCTCTAATATGGCCTTCATAATGTCGGCTGCTGTGGAGGCTAGGTTCAATCCGATAATCGCCCCCGTTGCTTCCACATCCATATAAGGCGTAGCCGCCCCAGCCCAATGAGGCAGGACGAACAGCGGAGAAGGGTCTGCTGAAGCAAGTTGTATGAACCGTTCATACCGATTGCTTGACGTTCGAGCGGCCTCTTCCGTAATGGACTGTCCCCAGTGGTCAAGATACCACGTGAGCAGGCTTCCGCTTGAGAACGTGAATCCGTAAGTCACATACTTATTGGGAAGGACATGAGGAACACAAGCATATGAGCTCTCAGCCATCTCCTTGGTGAGTATCGGGTGATCGAATACTGGCGTAATACATTCCGTCGTCCCTAATCCGTCTACAGCAATCCCGCTTCCGATGACGCCTGCGCCAAGTGCGGCACAAGTCTGATCATGCCCTCCCGCAACGAGGAGAACCTGGGATGGGAGACCTAATTGCGCTGCTATCCCGGCTTCAATGGTTCCAACCAATGTTCCGGATTGAACAGGTTGTCCGAATAGTCCAGCGTTAAGCCCCGCAGCTTCAAGAATCTCCTCGGACCAGCACTTGTTCGTTATATCGAAGGCCATCGTCCTAGCAGCTAGCGAATAATCCGTACAAGCTTCTGCACCAAGCTTGAACAGAATATAGTCAGAGAAGGAGAGGAACTTCCATACTCTCGAGAACATAGCAGGGTCATGCTCCTTCATCCACATGATCTTACATATGGAGTGCATCGGATGAACGGAACAGCCTGTTAGGTGATAGATTCGCTCTGCACCGAGCAAGTCTGCCAGCTTATTAGCCTCCTGACCCCCTCTTGCATCCATATAAGTCAGACTATTAGCCAGTACTTCACCATTGCAGTCCAAGGGGACAACAGCCTCACCGAATGAAGAGATTCCAATAGCTGTGATGGGAGACTTATGATGCTGGGCAAGAACATCAACAATGACTCTCTGAACCGATTGCCATACCTCGTTCGGATCCATCTCGTAATAACCGGGTTGAGGAGAGCAGGTCGCATATAATCTGCCGGCTTGAGCAACTACCTCTCCATCGCTATCGACAATCGTTGCCTTGCAGCCGGAAGAGCCTATATCAAGTCCTAATATACACATGGCGCACCCCCTCTAGCTGTACCACATGGTCAGATAATCCATGACTCTGTTCCTCATGTTCTTATAGACAATCTCTTGTCGTGCTGTCGTAGTGAAGTAATGAATGGATGCCCCTTCCCCTACTGCACGGCTGCCTAGCAGACCACTTGCTTGAAGACGCTGAGCGGCATCGATTCCTGCTGCTCTTGAGGCGTTCATGACCAGATGCTCTACTAATTCAGCAGAGGACTCTCTCTCTAGCAGAGTCCACACGTTAACCTTGCTAATGCCGTCCGCGAACAGGGAGGCCATCGTATCGCCCTGCACCGATGATCCTCCATGCAGCACTAGCTTCTGTCCGACTCTATCCTTAATCGCTCTAGCATAATCTCCTCGATACTGAAGATCGCTGAGATTAGCACGATGCTCAGTGCCTAGGTTAGCAACTATGAAGTCCACACCTGTACGCCGCACATATTGCTCTGCCTTGTCGGGCGAAGTTAGCTCGCTTGCTTCATCACCGCCGGCATCTACAATCTCATCACAGGCGCCTTCGACAAGCAGCAGATGCCCCTTGTCACGAACGAATGCAGCCGTAGCTTCTATGTTCTCCTCCAATGGAAGCTTAGAGGCATCGTACATGATGGAGGAGAACTGTGAGAGATCCCAATCCAGCAGCTCCGTATCAAGGCCATGAATAATATGATCCAGATGGATGAGAACCTGAAGCGACTCATAGGGTCCGTCTGGTCCGGCTAATACCTTCAGCTCCTCTAGGAACAGCCTTAACCCGATATCCCACCGCCGTGAGTGTGTATACAATGCCGCTTGCGGGCGAGCCTCATATTGAGCGGTTATACCAATACAGATGGGCAGATCTGCAATGCCAATCTCTTGTCCATACGTATGAACGGCTGACAGAATGGCTTCAGTCGTTGTTAAGTTCTCTGAATTGAAGCAAGGTATAACCCACTTCGCTTCCTTCGCCCGCAGATACACCTGCTCCACCTTGTTCCTTCCCGTCACAATAGCCATGATGCTCTACCCCTCTCTCTCTCATTCAGCTATATTAAGATCCGGATACTCATTACACAGCAGATACAAGGGTTCAGCATCTTCTTCAATAAGAGGGAATCTCCCCACCTGATCATAGAAGCGGTTGTCTGTCCGGTCATCATTCACCTTGGAGACTTCGCCCAGCATAATCTTGCCTGTTCCAGGCTCTCCCCAGAACTTGTGATACACCCTCGTATTGAGGGTGATGCTCTCCCCCGGAGTCAGCCTTATCATCGAGCCTGCTTCAACTACGATTCTTCTTCCATCCAGTGATAGTTCCACCGGCGTCTCAGCCAGCTGCTCATCCTCAGTCGAGTTATAGACTTGGAGAAGCAAGTTGCCGCCACCCCGGTTAATAATGTCCTCCATCTTGTTCCAGTGGAAGTGAAGAGGTGTCACTTGCCCTTCCTCTACAATTAACAGCTTCTCTGCATAAGTCTTGGGTGAGGACATGGAGTGGATATTCCCATTGCGAATGGTGAACATGAGGAGCCCCTTCGACCAGTAATCTCCGCCTCCGAAGTCCGTAATATCCCAGCCCAGCATATGGTCCTTAATCTCCGAGTACTCGCTTGTCTTGTGCGACCATACCTCTGGGCTCCACAAGGCGAACCCGGGCAGCTTGAAGTTCATCGTATTAATGAAAGCCGTCGCTTCCTTCATAATCCTATTCAGTTCAGAACGCTTCATCCTGGTTAAGCCCACCCTTCGTCACTGCTATTCGCTCCTGCTCTTCACTCTTATCTGCTGCATATTCGCTCATGGAATGAACTCGAATGGTACCTGGATGTCCAGGAATGAATGCATCACCAGCACCCTTGTTAGCAGCGTAGAACTGTACGCTGACAGGAATCCCAGGCAGCAAGTCGAAGAAGTTATCGCTGAATACTCCTTCGGTATCCGCATCCAGCCAGACCCCTCTGGCCAGCGTGTTCGTCTCAACTGTGTAGAATAGAGCTTGCCCGCTGCTCTGTTCTTGATGAATGATTAGTTCAGCTGGTAGAAGCTGTAATTGCTTGGCAGTAGCAAAATAATGGAACTTACGGTCTATACTTCTGCCGTCCTCGCCTAGGAGCTCAGCCACCAGCACCAACTCCGTACAAGGATGTCCATCCAGTAAATCTGCTGATGTTGATGTATACACAATCTGTGCAGAGTCAGGACCTGCTACTACATTGAAGGTAAGGTCCTTCCATACCGAGCCGCTGAAGTCTGATAATCGAATTCGCAGCTGGCCCCGCATAGCTTCTGTTAGATCTGATACGAGATGAATGTCTATTCTTCCGTCTTCTCTGTCGTCTACCGATAGAAGTACATCCTGGAAGCTGTTCCTTATATAATACTGAGATGCCTTCCAGCGCCCATAGTAATCCATGCTAGCCCAGGATGCGACTGGCCAACAATCGTTCATCTGCCAATACAGCGTCCCCATCGTATATGGCTTATGCCGCCTGTGTGCCTCGATCGCCATCTTCATCGCTTCCGCCTGAAGCATCTGACTCATATATAAGAAGGCTGGGAAGTCCTTGGGCTGTTGAAGATACATGTCCATATAGGACTTAATTAATTGATTGCCTCTATTATTACGTTGATGACTTAACATCACATCGGACTCCAAGGCCAGATCGTCCTCGGAAGCATAGGCCCTTACAGATCGATACTCAGGAAAGGACTGGAAGCCATACTCACTCATGAATCGGCCAATATTGTGCTTATACTGCTCGAATGGTTCATTGCTATGCCAGACTCCCCAATAATGAATATCCCCGCTTGAGGAATTATCCGTCGCATGCTGGTTCCTATCCCCGCTCAACGCTTGTATGGGGGAAGAAGGCCAATACTCGGCAGCTGGAGCCAGACGCTGAAGAGCGTCAGGGAGGATATGGTGGAAAATGTTCTTGTAATCCTTCCACAGCTTCTCTTGCAGCTCTGGAGAATATCGCTGCTTCCACCCCCAGCCCCCCTCTGGCTTGAAGTGCTGCCAGGCCATATCGATCTCATTGTTGCCGCACCAGAGAACGATACATGGATGATTGCGCAGCCTTCGGATATTGTCCTCCGCCTCCGCCTTCACACTGCTGAGGAAGGTCTCATCGCCGGGATACATGCTGCAGGCGAACATGAAGTCCTGCCAGACCATAATGCCGTACTCATCACACAGCTCATAGAAGGCATCGTTCTCGTAGATGCCGCCCCCCCATACTCGAAGCATATTCATATTGGATTGCACGGCTGTTGCAATCTCATGGCGATACCTCTCCCAAGTAACCTCCGCAGCGAAGCTGTCATTCGGAATATGGTTAGCTCCCTTGGCGAATACCGGCTTCCCGTTCAGCTCGAAGTAGAACGACGTCCCGCCCGTATCCTCATTCTGTACGAGTCGTATGGAACGGAGCCCGGTTCGGATCGATTGCTCGGCCCTGCATTCCCCGTCGGAGTACAAGGCGGCCTTGAAGCTGTATCTGTGCTGCTCTCCCAATCCTCGCGACCACCACAGCTTAGGCTCTGTCAGCTTAGCTTCAAGCATGACCGTCTGAACCCCGGCTGCAAGCTTCACATCGCAAGCCCATTGCTGCCCGTCTGCAGCGAGCTCAAGAGTGCCGCTCCATTCTCCCTCTGACTCTATCTCTACCAGTGCCGTAACTTCAGCAGCCAGCTCCGACACAGAATCTTGTCTGATATAGAGATCATTCATTCGTATGCCTGACCAGCCAACGAGATAGACTTCCTTCCATATCCCGCTCGTGACGAGTCGCGGTCCCCAATCCCAGCCATAATGATAAGGAGCCTTGCGTGTGAAGACACTAACCTTCTTCTCTTGCAGCCCTCCATGCTCTGACTGATCATTGGATGCTGGAAGGCCATAGCCTAGCTGCTCCAGCTTGGCTAGACCCTCTTGAATTGGTGACCTGAACCGAATATGCAGACGATTATTCGTAGGCTTCAAGACAGGCTTCACATCTATACGCCAGCTGCGGAACATGTTGTCTGCCGTCAAGATGGAAGTCCCGTTCAGCGATACGTCTGCATAGGTGTCCAGTCCGTCTAACACCAATTCAAGACGAGCTTGCTGATACAGCTCCTCTGACACATCGAACCAGCATTCATATTCCCAGTCTAACTTGTCAATCCATTGCAGTTGCTGTTCATTCGTGCCATAGAAGGGGTCTGGAATAAGTCCATCGCGCAAGAGATCAGTATGAATACAGCCTGGCACACTGGCTGCTGCCCACTCTAGTCCGTCGCAGGACTTATACGACCAGTCTGTAAGAGGCTGCTTGTCATGATTCATGTTAACCTCCATGGGTCTGTACGGCTTCGGAATCCGCTCTATACACATAGATATCCTGTCTATCCTTAGGACTGTCCCAGCCCTGTGCAACAATCCAGGCTCCCTTGTATTTCAGCAGGCCTCCCCAAGCCAGAGACCCTCCTTGCTCAATACGAATAGGTTCCGTCGGTTGATCCCTATGGTACAGAGCCTGACAAGCTTGGTACTCCCCCTCTGTATCCCGATAGAACGTATCTAGCAGGAACAATTCGCCCGTTGGCTCAATATTCACCGCACAGCAGGCTACCTCTGCGACTCTGCCCATCTCGGCCGGCAGCTCCAGATAGGTCTCCTGCTTGTACTCCCAATCTACCAAGTTATCCGAATAGCCGATATACTGCTTGCCGCCGCAGCCTTCGCTGATGAACATCATGAACTTACCGTTAATTTTTACCGCTTCACCCTTCTCATTCCTTGGGATGACCGCACCCTTGGACCATCCTCTGGATACCGAATAAGGGATGACCTGCCCTCTCTTCTCGAAGTGAACCAAGTCACGCGACACAGCAAGCTTCGTCACCACAATGACTCCCCAGTCATTGGCCCCATCTAGAATCTCCTCATATTGTTCTCTCTCCGGAATCCAGACGGAATTATAGAACATATAGTAGAGATCCTCATGCTTATACAGCTTCGGGTCTTCCACCGAATAGACCTCGTCCTCTTCGGTTGAGTAGAGCGCAGGCGCTCCTGATAGATCCACCCACCCTTCAGCCTCGTTATAATACGCATGCCCGATCCGAGTGCACATCGATTCCTTACTCGGATACCCTCGATAGAACATGTGGAGATTGCCATCCGATTCAATGAGCGTAGGATTTCCTAATATCGTGGATTTCCAGCCTATATCAGTAGGATCGTCGAATGGAAGTGTCTTCGTGAAGGTCATCGATTCATCCAGCTTGAAGGGTCCAACCCGCCAATCGGATGGCTCGTCTCCGTAATCCGTGCAGAAGGAGAGCTCAGAGAGTGTCTCGAATTGCGTCACGGGAACGTCAATCGCTTCTTGGTAAGCCTTTCTCATCGTATCCCTATACTTTTCATCCATCTAACTGCCTCCTCACCCTTCTATAGAAAGGCCCGCCATGCATCCACTTAAGCATGACGGGCTATATATTCCTTTATTTTTTTCCGTTTGCCGCAGCCCACTCGTCAATTTGACGCTGTTTTTCTTTTCTTACGGCCTCGTATCCTGCTTTATCCAGCCGTTCAAGCATGATTGGATAATACTTCGCGGGATCAATGGACCCCGTATTTAATCCGCTTGAATACTCTTGCAGAATGGCGCTGGTTGCCGCATTTTCCGTCTTGACCTTCTCATTATTGAAGTTGAACCCAGCCAGTAACGGGGCAGTAGCCGTATCATTAAGGTTTTTGGTCACTTCCCAAGTGTCAGCTGCCTGACCTTCCATTAGATAACCAATCGTCTCATTGCCGAATATCCAGCCTGAAGCACTCGTATAACCGCTGTCTGCGATAATTTTAACCGTCGTATCGTTCACCTTCGTATAGTGCTTGCCCTCGATACCGAATTTGAGAAGGTTGAACAATGCAGGATCTGTATTCACCAGCTCTAGCAATTGAAGCGCGCGGTCCGGATGCTTCGACGTCTTGCTAATAGCGTTCATAGTTGCTGTCACGCCAGTGAATGTAGGGTCGGCGATGCGTACGAATACGACTTCATTGCCGCCATTCTTGTTCATCGCTTCTGCCTCACCGCCGGGCTTCAGGGTGAAGTCTTGAACGACTGCAATATTACCCTTGGATAGCTTGTCATCCAGATTAGCAGTAGTTGCAGCATCCTTGTTAATGTAACCGGCCTGGTACCATTTGCGCATCAGATCGAGGAATTGCTTCTCCTCAGGGAATCCTGACTCAACAACTGTAAGCGGCGCATCCTGGCGATAGATAACACCGCCTGTTATCCCCATGCCGTAGACCTCATGAAGAGCAGAGAACCCTTTGTCAGCTCCGAATGGAATAATATCCTTTTCGTTCTTCTTAATTTGCTCCAAGAACGGTTCAAGATCTGCATAGCTTTTAATTTTGCTCACATCCAGGCTGTATTTATCCACGAAGCGCTTCTGGATGACGAAGCCCGGTGATTTAGTGAACGTCTGATAGTTTGGTACACCATAGATTTTCCCATTGACTCGTGTATCGTCCCATGCCAGGTCGGAATAGGTACTCTTCACCTTAGGCGCATTCTTCTCCAGCAGATCAGTAATATCTAGCAGAGCTCCCTTGTTCACGTTATCGATATACTTGAACGACCAATTCGATGTCCACACAAGATCGAATACCTCGCCTGCTGCCACGATTGTATTCATCTTCTGCTCATACTCACTGCCATCAACCGGGATGAGGTCAACTTCCGTATTCAGCTTTTCCTTCGTAATCTTGTTCATTTCAGCTTCCACGGTCTCTTGATCAGCTGGTAATCCGAATTGAACATAATACCACTTCAGCTTAACTGGCTCTGCTGCACTCTCCTCACTGCTATTGTCAGGTGCATTCGTTGCCGCTCCTTCATTGTTCTTGCTGCTGCTGCTGTTATTCCCTGAACATCCTGCTAGTACGATCATCAGTGCCATTACGATGGCCAGAACCATCTTACTCTTTTTCATCATGCTTAACCCTCCCGATGTTTATATATCAATCTATATCTCAAGCCGTGCAGGAGAGCATTCCTCACCCGTTCACGGTCAGGATATCAACCCTTAAGCGAGCCTACCGTTAGTCCGGCTACGAAGTACTTCTGGAAGAAGGGGAAGATACAGAGCATTGGTCCTGCTGCCAGGATGGCCATTGCCATACGAACGCTGTATTGCGGCAGCTCCGCTGTCTGAATACTAAGCCTTCCTACGAACTCATTGTTGCTCGACAGATACTCAATTGTGTTAATCATACGGACAAGCAGCAATTGCAGTGGAACAAGCCTCTGATTGTCAATGAATAATAGCGCATTGAACCATTCATTCCAGTAATTGAATGAGATCATGAGCCCCAGCGTTGCTAGCGCCGGCAATGACAAGGGAAGTACCATTCGGAAGTAGATTCTCCACTCGCCAGCACCGTCTACCTTAGCGGACTCAATCATCTCGAACGGAATCTTCTGCATGAACCCCTTCATGACCATGATATAGAATGGGCTGAGCAAGCCTGGAATGATCATCGCCAGCAGGGAGTCCTTCAGATGCAAGTATTGCGTCATCAGGATGTAGAACGGAACAAGGCCGCCTGAGAACAGCATCGTGAAAAATATATAAAAGGTAGCTGCACTGCGAAGCTCGAAATCCCGCCTTGAAATGACATAGGCGCTTAGTCCAGTAAGCAGGAGGCTCACTGCGGTCCCTCCAAGTGTAACCAATGCAGTAATACCATAAGCCCTCAGCAAAACAACGGGAGACTCAAAAATGATTCGGTACGCCTCAAAGCTGAACTTATCGGGTAGGAATTGATATCCATTGTTCACGATAGAAGCTTCATCAGAGACAGAAGCTACAACGAGCAGCAGGAAGGGCATAAAAATGCTCAGCGATACAACTAGAAATAGTCCGTTCATTACAGCTTGTTGCAGCCATGTACTACTGCGACGCTCCTGACCAATCGTTCTGACAGACTGCACCTTCTCACGCGCCATAGTTACCATAGTGAATTCTCCTCGTTAATGCGTCGTGTGATGTAGTTAGCTCCGATGACTAACAGGAAGCCTACGAACGACTGATAGAGTCCAATCGCTGCCGACATCGAGATATCCCCTACATCTCGCAAGGCACGGAACACGTAGGTATCAATAATATCCGTTGCCGGATACAGCGTCCCCGTATTCTTGGGAAGGAAGTAATGAAGCCCGAAGTCTCCCCGGAACATGCTTCCGATGGATAGAATCATAAGGATGGTAATAAGAGGTGTCAGCATAGGAAGTGTAATTCTCCACACCATCTGCCAACGCCCTGCACCATCCATCTTAGCAGCTTCGTAATAGGAAGTATCAATGCTGATAAGGCCAGCATAGTAGATCAGAGTAGAGAATCCGATACCCTTCCACAGGTTCGCTATAACTAGGATATAAGGCCAATAAGCTGGTTCGAAGTACCACATGACCGGCTCTGCTCCTACCCATTCCAGCACCCTGTTCAGGTACCCGTGTTCATGCTCAAGGAAGGCTTCTGCTACATAGGCCACCAGTACCCATGACATGAAGAACGGAAGGAACATAACCGTCTGATGAACCTTGATCCACTTGCGAGTCAGCTCATTCATCATAATCGCTAGAGCAAGAGCAGCAATTGTAGTCGTCGTCAGGTAGGTTAAGCTGTATAGAACCGTATTCCTTGTAATTGTGAAGGAAGCCTCATTCTCGAAGAAGAAGCGGAACTTCTCTAGCCCGACCCATTCACTTCCGAACAGCCCTAGATCCACCCTGTAATCCTTGAAGGCAATAATGATTCCAATCATGGGCAGATAAGCCATGATGAAAATATAGATGAAACCTGGAAGAAACAAGGTGGAAAGTTCACCGTTCTTCCGAAGCAGCGCTGACAGCCGGATGAAGCTGGACTGTCCTTGTGAAGATCTATTCTTCATATCATTCACTCCTTGTTGCCGTCAGTTCATCTTCACTCGACGGGTCTTGTGTTGTTCTCTGCTCGAAGTATGTCACGCAGATCGGCTTCATGACTACTGCAGGAAATGAATATCACTTCACGCAGGAGTATGAAATGTGTACATTGTTGCTGTATCCGCACTTCTACGCCCTCTGCATACGAAAGTAATGAAAGAAACCGCCATTAGAGCGCTGATACAGCTCCTAATGACGGTTATTATGAATGCCTTACATCATGTCTCTAATCACGTTGGCAAGCCTGTATTCCTTGGGAGTTGTCCCATACTTCTTCTTAAACAGCTTGAAGAACTGGCTCTGATTGCTGAATCCGGTCTGCTCCATGATCTCCCCAATGCTGTTATCTGTAAGAAGCAGCTTCCGCTCAGCCTCTGCCAGTCTCCTATCGTTAATATACTCCGCTACAGACAAGCCTTCTGCTCGCTTGAATATTCTCCCTACATACACTGGCGACATCTTCAGCATAGCAGCGATTCCCTGCAGGCTCAGGTTCAGATCAGCGAATTGCGCATCAACAATCTCACGAATAGCATCAATCAGCACACGACCCTTGTCCGTCTCCTCGCCAGCAGGCTCCAATAGCTCTGTGAACACAGCAAGGAACTTCAACTTAATCTCATCGAGTGTCTCAAGAGTAAGTACACTCCGATTCAGATCGCTCAAGTCTACGGTCATTGGCTGCAGCCGATTCCGGTTCATGTCCTGAACCGTCTGTCTAATAATAATAACGAGATGCAGCAGGGCATGAATGACATGTTCATAATTGAATCTTGCAATGTAAGTCATATACTTATTCAGCTGTTCAGCAAGCTTAGGCATGTCAGCGCTTCTCATCAGCTCTACCATACGCTTCTCCAGCTCCAGCGGAACATCGAATTCTCTATTGTCCATATTCTCCGCAACCATGGAAGGTACGATCAGGGAGTTATAGCCGAACAGAATACGGTAAGAGGCAAGTATCAGAGCATCATTATAGCGAGCAGCAATGAGCGAATAGGACTCGAATGAAGGGGTAACCGCTACCGTTATCGTTAGCTTGTAATAGTTTTTTACCGCCGATTGTACTTGCCTCAGCACCTCCCCGAACTGGTTCCATTGTTCCATCTCATCCCCTGCTTGCTCCTTCGGTCCGGAGAGCACAACCCAATGGTCCGTGCGCATCTCAATTACTTCACAATGGAACCCGGCAGTCCTCACAAGATCTTCGGCAATATTCGTAACTGCGAATTGAATAAGCTTCAGATCTCCAGCCTCTGCCTGCCCCGCCGCCATAGCGAATCGATCAAGCTTCACTACAGCTAGATAATAGCAGTCCTGGGTACCAATCTGTAAGTTGTTATCCTTCGTAATCGACTTGAACTCTTCTTCGGTCATGAGTGCACTGTTCTGAATCAACCGCTTAAGATGATACATCTTGACAGCACTTCGCCTCTGTGTGACTTCTAGATTGGCATGGCGAATTCGCTCCAATATAGATGAATAGGCATCTGATAGGTAGGTCATCTCATCACGAATGCCTAAGTTAGCTGCGCCTGTATAGACTTCACTAGAACTGAACTTGCCTAGCACACTATTAATTGGAGCATAGAGCCGTCTTGATGCCACGAACGCAATCATCAGGAATAATAGGACAACACAGCCTGTTATCCATAGGGTGGTCATTCGCATAGATTGAATATCCCTTAGAATTGCTTCGTAGGGTTGAATAGTAATGAGCGTCCAATCATTAACTCCTGCTCGAGCGTAGCTTACAACTACCTTGTTCTGCCCGTTACGTGTGATGAAATACCCTGAGCGCTGATTCGAATATTCCAGCTTGCTCTGACTAAGCTCACTGCTGATCTCTTCCATATTAATAGGAATAAGCGGATCGGGATTAAGCGGCTGCATGGAACCGTCCAGCAGATGTATCGTACTTCCTTCTGCCCCTGCCGCATGATTAAGCATGCTAATGTTATCGAACAGCCACTGCGGCTTAATGTTCAGAATTATGGCATCTTCCATTCGGTTACTATTAGATAGGTCGTACATCACCATAGCGAAGAAGTCGACGACCCCCGAGTAGCCCTCATCCGATGAATTGTCCAGACTAATTGGCAGAAGGCTCATCTTAGGTAAGAGATGCTGCGCTTGCAGCAGCTGGTTAAGCTCTGCCTCCATTATGTCTGGATTGGCGCGTATCTTACCGTTGCCCACATAATAATTGTTCTGATTACCGTTATAGATGAAGATGGAATGCAAGAATGGTGAGCTGGAGATGGTATAATCCAATTTGCCAAGACTGCGAATAAGCTGGTAGTTGTCCGCTTCACTTCCCTTGGCATAACGAAGGAACTGAACATCAATGTCGTAATACAGATTGTTGGCAAGCATCTTAAGCGAATCATTCAGATACGTAACGTTATAGCTCATCTGAGATAATACGTCCATATTAGCCTTGTGTCTAACCGTCAACGCTGTCCGTTCGAAGTTGTAGGACAGCGCCAGAGAAGCAATGAGGACCGACAGAATGAGGAGCAGCGAGATGGTAATTAAAATCCGGCGTAAGTAAGTGCGAGTGAGGAACAGGTTCCAGACTTTCATCTAATGCTCTTCCTTTCCTTCGTAAATATCAATTCAAGCAGCTGCCATCTGCAGCCTTTGCTCCTTATTCTATACTATCCCTGGAACTAGAAAACTAATAATTCTATACATTACAATGAATATTGCTTCAGAAGCAGTACCCCGGTTCAACATAAAGAAGAGAACCGAAGCCTGGCTGCAGGCTTCGGTTCCTATCATACCATGTCACTCTGTTAGGCTGACCCGCTTCCCTTGTTAAGCAGGATCAAGTATGAGACTAACATCATCTACATACGTATCCGTATTGTCCCTAGCATAAGAGTCTACCGACACTACAATCTTCTGCGTATTGACCGGAACAATGAGATCGTTGGTAAACTTCGTGTAAGCAGCTGCATTATTAATATAGATCGGATAATTAAGCAGAACGGCTCCTGTGTCTCTCTGGAAGGAGAAGGTTACTGTGATGAATCCAGGCCCATTGTTCGTTCTTCCCCAAGCGGATGCTCTCAAGGTGTCTCCAGGGCTGAAGCCAGTTGTAAGCACTTGCTGCAGCCCGCCTCCTCCGTTCGCAGGGTTCGAGATATACAGCGCTTTAGTGCCGGAATGAACCGGAGTTGAGACAACGGCTTCCGTCCCTCCCCAGGTGCTCCAGCCAGTTAGACTGCTCTCGAATCCGCCGTTGGATAAGAGTTCCACCGGAGGCGTCACTTGGTTAGTCAGCACAATATCTTTATAACCGAATACGGCTGAACCGTCCGTTGAAGTGGCTACTGCTCTTACGGTCCCATTTTTTCTAGCGGTTAGCAGTCCTGTACTTGTAATGGAGGCTAGATTTGTTGAACTGCCTCCCGTACTTGTTACCGACCATACAACCTGCTTTTGGGTGGCGTTGGCAGGCTGAATTCCAGCACTTAGCTGAAGTGTTCCATTGTCTGTGGCGATGCTCGATTGTCCTCCTGCCCCTGTAATCGTAATTCCAGTAACAGGAACTGCTTGCTGAATGAACTGAATGTTATCGAAGTACCCATTGGCCGAGAAGGTATCGAAGTAGATGTCAATCCGCGCTGTACCAGCAGGTACGGTATAATTCTTGAATTTCTGAGTGAAGGTTGATCCAGGGGACCAATATTGCTCGTCATTAGACAGCTGGTTGCCGCTGCTATCCTTGAACGAGATACCCAGTGCCAGATTGCCTGCAGCTGATGTCAGCTTCCCGTACCCGCTCAGCTTGAATACATCCCCTGTAAGGAATCCGGATGTAATCGACTGACTTGCCCCTCCTCCAGGAGGGTTGGTAATATAAGCAGACTTACTGCCTGCATACTTATCTGCGGTTGAGATGACCTCACTTCCAGCCCATGTGGACCATCCGCTGAAGTTATTCTCGAATCCGCCGTTGACCAGCTTATCCGTCTGTCCAGTTATTGCAATAAGTACAGATCCGGATACATAAGAATCATCCTTAGCAGATGCCGTTACTCTAACCGTTCCATCCTTCTGAGCCGTTAGTAGCCCTGAAGAGCTTATGACAGCCAGATCGGTTGTACTGCCGTCCACGTTGCTTACTGACCAATTCACTCCTGGGCTAGTGGCATTGGAAGGTGTGCTGTTAGCTTGCATCTGCAGTGTCGCATCTCTGAGGGAGATAGAAGATTGTCCGCCTGAACCGGTAACGGTAATTGCGGTCAGTAATATTGGTGTAATGCCGCCATAATACTCGTATCTCCCAATATCTGGAGCACTTCCATAATAGGCCCGGGTCATATCGGTACCCGCATTAATCATCGGACTGCTTGAAGAAGGAATGTAATATTGGGTCTGCCTGCTCCCGCTGGCCGTAAGTATGGGATTACCCGTCGTATTATTCGTCATGCTTAGATTAACAGGGCTGCCGTCGTAGAAGGTAGTCTGTCCCGCAACATTGTAGAATCGGTTGTAATCCACATAGCTGTTTACAACTCTGGTTGATTTGCTCGTCAGTACAATCGTCTTAATGAGATTCATGACCAGGTTATTTTTGAACTCCGTATTCTCGACCTTGTAGCTGTCGGATGCCCCGCCTTGAATCCAGATCGCATGCTCGAAGCCATCGAATACATTATTGTAGATCTTATTGTTCTTAATGCCGAATGTCGCATTGTCGAACAACGCTAGATACACACCGCTGTTCCACTCCGGGGGTTGAACAGGGTTATAGAAAATATTTTTGAATACTTGATTGTTGTTGGCAGCTTCCTGCCAAATGGCTACTCCCCATCTGAATTGCTCGGCATAATTCTCGTACACCATGCCATCCGATACGGCGAGCTCCACTGCTTCCTTCGTGTTACTTGTATTCGTGGAGACCTGCTTGTTATGATGGAACTTAATAGAAGTAATACCTCTGGAAGTGCCTTTGTTCACGAAGGATACCCATTGGTTCAATGTGTTATTGTATACTTCAGAGTTCTCATAGACATTCCAGAGTTCTATGGTACAGTCCGAGCCCCATAACGCATCCACCTGAGGTACATTAATTGTATTTCCGTATATTTTTATTCCTTTGAACCAGCCCCCTTGGTTAAACTTGATACCATAGCCCTGATTCTCGTTAATCACATTATTGTAGAGCTCTGCACCTTGCAGCCCGGCTATTGTAATTACCCCGGATGACCAGCCAGAGAGATCCTTGGAACAATTGGTGAAGGTGGAATTATAAATTTTGAACCCTGTCATGTACTCTTCAGGTCCTGCAGTATCTGTGCTCTGAGAGGCCGTTCGGGCATAGATGGCTGCTTCTCCGAAGTTAGTGAATCCCGTATCGTGCACAACGAACTGATTCCTGCCTATAATATTGAGCCCGTACTTGACGGTTCGGTTGTTGCCATTGAAGCTGATGTTGCGGATGACCTGGTTCCCATTCGCATTGCTTGGGGAGACCGCATTAATAATATAAGTACTTACACTGCTTGATACGGTGGTCGTAGACTTGCCCTCACCTTCCACGCTTACGCCAGCAGGAAGATTAACCATCTGAGTCTCATTGTAAGAGCCTGCAGCTAGATGAATAACATGACCTTGATCAGCTGGAACCTGACTGGCTGCATAAGCAAGCGATCTCCAAGGATTCGATTGCGTGCCCGTACCAGTGGAATCGCTTCCAACAGTGGATACATAATAAGTTGTGCCTGCTGCTGACACCTGTGAAGGATAGCTGTTAAGGAAGAAGATAGAGACTAGCATAGCGATTATTAATTGGATGGTACCCGCTCTTTTTAATGCTTTCCTCATTGCTCATACACCTCCATATAATATAGCAACTTAACTGCAAGCGCTTACGTTATTGTCACCTCTTCCTTATTCGACCTAGTAAGTAGCTTAGCTGCTTCTCCATACTGCCTCATCTTCCTGTTCAAATCTACTGTCAGATATGAACATTACTAACCCTGCGATAGATCATTCATCAAGCAGACTACTTGAACAATTCTCTGAACCGCTCGGGTGACATTCCCTCTGATTGCCGGAAGAGTCTAATGAAGTATCTGCTCTGTCCGAATCCGCACTCCAGTGCAATATCCTTAACCATCCTAGAACTAGACACAAGCATTCGCTTAGCGGCGAGTATTCGGCTCTCATTGACATATTAGAAACATACAACAGGCTGCTTCATTCCCATCGCGGGAACAAGCAGCCTGTTGACCTATCATTAAGTCGTGATTACTCCTTCATTCTTACACCTTACCTGCCTAAGCAATGGTACGCCATAAGGTTCCAGCTGAATCTCACCGGCCAGCTTCGTGCCTGTCAGCGCATCTACAGCCGGCTGCTTGAGCTGCAGCGCCACGGGGCTGCCGGCATAATAGTGCGAGCCGTATTCGGCCAGTACCTGTACCGCTCCATCCTCCACCTTGAGCACATCGTTGAAGCTGTCGGCGGTAGAAGCCATTCCTACACCGTCATGCGCATCCGACCAGCGGAGCTCCGACGTGGGGACGGTCTCTCTCTCGTCGGTCAGAACAGGGCGAGCCCCGCTCAGTTCGCCTTCAATGCCGCTGCGAAGCTGGCTAGCATCTCCGCCTGCTTAACTGTGAGACGCTTGCCTGACTGGGCACGTACTCCCGCGATGTAATCGTCGTACTTCTGCTGCTCCAGCTTCTTCACGAGTGAGTCGCTGATACTGCCTGCACCGGCACCCGTTACGAAGCGCTTCGTGAGCACCGCCAGGCTGCTGGCGGTCACGACAACTTCATACTCCGCAGTCGCCGTGCTGATATGCCCTGCGGCATCCGTTGCTGAGGCGCTGACCATGCGGCGGCCCAAGCCAAGTTCATAAGCCGGTGCCTCCACTATTGGCCGGTCGCATGTCTGGCTGGCCAAGCCGGAGACGCTATCTGCAGCGGTGCATGTCATCCTCACCGTCTGATCCACCTTGTACACGCCTGCGCCAGTGATGGTCACGACTGGTGCGGTTACATCAATTGCAACGCTTAGTGACTTACTCTCCTCCACGTTGCCTGCCTCATCGACGGAACGATACAGCAGCGTGCTCCGCCCTTCCGACGCAATCGTCACCGTCTCTCCAATCTGAACCCGCTGCCAGGATGCACCTCCGTCCTTGCTCGTCTCGGTTGCTGCCACGCCTGACAAGTCGTCCGAGGCGTTCAGTACGACAGACACCTTGGAAGCGTACCAGTCCCCTTGCTTATCTCCAGTCACAGCCGCTGTTGTGTTCGGCGCCGTCACATCAAGCGTATTCATTAAGGTCAGCCCGCTGCTCGCAGCACTCTCATTGTGCAGACGGTCCACAGCTGTAATCACATAGGTATAAGTCATGCCGTCCACGGCTGAGACATCGGTATAAGTCTGCTCTGCTGATCCTGCAGCACGCCGTACCTTGCCAACCATATGAGATGGATCATCCAGGTCACCCGCCGAAGTCCCCTCATAGCGGTACACCACATAATAGGACGTATCCGACCCCGATGCTTCCTTCCACTTCAGCTGGACACCGTCCGCCCCGCGGCCGACAGCCGATTCAGCCGCAGGCGCCGTAGGCGCTGTGCTGTCAAGCCAAGGCATAGCCGGAACTAGCGCCGGATAGCGGTACAAGTCATTGCTCAGCCGGTCTGTGAAGCCGAGAGGGTTGTCTGCGAACCCCTTCGCACTGAAGAACATGCTTCCTTGCACATTGTCGAAGTTGCGGTTGTACTTAATCTGATCCGGCATCTCCTCCGAATCCATCCAATCTTCCCCTGTACCAATTCGGTACAAGGCGTGACCGCTGTACAGCTGCACATTCTTGCCTTCGACAAGCCCGCTCCACCATTCCGTCAGCTTGTCGTAAGCCGCCGGGGAGTAGCCCAGGTACCAATAGATCTGCGGGGTAACATAGTCAATCCACTGCTCATCGATCCACTTCTTGGAATCCGCATAGATGGCATCGTAGCTGCTCAGCCCATTCGTATCCGAACCTGCAGGGTCTGTGCTCTTGTTCTTCCAGATGCCGAACGGGCTAATGCCGAACTTCACATAGCTCTTCGCCTGCTTGATCTTGACTGAGATCTCTTGCACGAACTGATTGACATTATCTCTCCGCCAATCCCCCTTGCTCGCGCTACCTGCGCCATACTGCTGATATTGTGCATCGTCCGGGAAGTCCACTCCAGTTACCGGATAAGGGTAGAAGTAGTCATCGAAGTGTACCGCATCGATGTCATACCCGTTCACCACTTCCATAATGCTGTCCTGAATGAACGCTCTGGCCGCCGGAATGCCCGGATTATAGTACAGCTTGCCGCCGTAGCTGACGACCCAGTCCGGATGAAGGCGAGCCGGATGGTCGGCCACCAGCTTGTTCACATCGTCCTGCAGACTAATGCGATACGGGTTGAACCACGCGTGGAACTCCATGTTGCGCTTATGTGCTTCTTCAAGCATGAAGGCTAGCGGATCATAGCCAGGATCCTTGCCCTGGACGCCTGTCAGCCACTCGGACCAAGGACCGTACTGCGACGGATAGAAGGCATCAGACGTCGGCTTCACCTGCACGATTAGTGCATTGATTCCTGCTGACTCCAGCTTGTCCAGCATAGCGGTGAAGGAAGCCTTCTGCTCCGCCTCAGTCACAACGCCTCTGGCTGGCCAGTCCACATGGTCGACTGTCGCGATCCAGGCAGCCCTCATCTCCCGCTTCGGTGCTTCCTGCTGCTTGTTCACGGTCAGGTAGTAGCTGCTCGACTTGCCGCCGTAAGCTGCGGTGATGCGCGTAGCCCCCACCGCATTAGCAGTGACTGTGCCATCGGCCGCTACCGACGCGGCCGCAGGGTTGCTGCTCGAGAACTGCACGCCGCTGTTCAGCTCCACAGGCTCATTCAGCCACGTATAGGTTCCTGTTACCCGCGGCTTCAGCGAATCTCCGATGGTCAGGGAGTTCAGGCCGAGCAGGTCGATTCGCTGCAGCACCGGCACCGGATCAGTGACGGTTAACAGATGAGCGACCTGCGTCCCCTCATAAGTCACCGTGATGGTGGAGGTGCCTGCCGCAATGGCCTTCACTACACCAGCTGCATCAATGGAAGCTGCTGCCGAATTGCTGCTCGTGAACACAGCCCCTTGAAGCACGGCGACAGGCTCGGTTAAGCCTGCATAAGTCGCATAGACCTTCACCTTGCTGCCGGTCCCCGCTTCCAGCTTCCCTGGTACCGTCAACTCCAGCTTCGCAGGCAGCGGCTTCTCTGCTGTGACGTTCAGCAGGTAGGAGGCCTGCGGTGCACCTGCATAGTCGGCGGTAATGACAGCCGAGCCTGGACTCAGCGCCTGCACCATGCCATCCTGCCCGATAGCCGCCACTTGCTCATCCGAGCTGTGGAAGGTTACACCGCTTGTAAGCTGCACAGGCTCCGTGCTGCCGCTTGACGTCTGGAAGACCGACGCCTTGCCGGACGCTCCTGCTTGAAGCGGTGTAAGACCCGCGATGTCCAGCGCAGCGATCGAGGTATCGGCATACATGGCGCTAAGCTGATCGAAGTACAGGACGCCGCTGTTCTTATTCGTATCCTTCGTCTCCACGACATACAGCTGTGTCAATCGAACCGGGTAGGCCACCGTGCTTGGAATAGTGGCCGTGACGTACCTCCAGCCGCTCCAGTTCAGGCCGTTGCTGGCCGTAATGTCCAGTGTGGACACTCTGCCTGCGCTGTCGCGCACAGCGGCACGCAGCCAGTGATTGCCTGCATCGCCATAGACCCATATGCCAAGCTTAACTGGATTGCCGGGAATCGACCGTCCTGCTGTGCCGTCAGGATCCTTGAAGTTAATATAAGCAGCAGAAGTACCGACCGTTCCGGTAAAATCATACGACAGCTTCCCCGCCCCATAGCCGTATAACACAGGCTCTGGTCTGGAGAACGGGTCCAGCTTCACACTGTTAGCTCTTACTGAAGAGGGGCTCAGCTGGGCAAGGGACTCGAACCCTTCTACGACCGCCGGTGACTGAACTGCGGCTTCTGCATGAGCGCTTAGGGAAGCGCTTCCAAATGAGCTTGTAAACGTACCGAGCGTTACGATAAGAGCGGTGGTCATTGATATGGACTTGCGCAAGCTTCTAACGGATAAGGAACCGAACATCTCTTCACATCCTTATATCAAGTTGGCCTAGCTTTCAGACAAATGCTCATCTCATGCATGCTCGTCTGCTGTCGCCGTCATACCGGCACAGCGCTGTCCCACTCCTCTCTATCTATATGAATCTATGTATCTACTCCGTTACTCCACTTAGTGTAATAAATATTATTTCACTGTGCAATATATAATTCAAAATTTTATTCCATACTGAAATTTTATTTTCAACTTTTGTGCTCCATGCACAATTGCGCGACAAAAAGGGCGGAGCATAGGCCGCTCCGCCCAACACCTGCAGCTTTATTTGGCTGCTTTCCAAGCATCAACTTGCTGCTGAATCTCCGCAATCACCTTCTCGAGGCCAGCCTTATTCAGCTTCTCGAGCATGATTGGATAATACTTGTCTGGATCTACGCTGCCAGTGCGAAGAGGCACTTCATATTCATCAATGACCGTCTTCAGGTTAGCAAGCTCTGTGGTGACAGGTGCGGAATCGAAGGAGAAGCCGGACAGCGGCATCACTTCTGCCTCATCGTTCATCTTCTGATCCGCCGCGGCAGCCTCCACGCTCTCCGTCTCCTTGAGCAGCGAGTTGAACGTATTGCCGAACACCCACTTAATATCCGGGTTATACCCGCCGTTCGGATTGATCTTCATCCGCCCCTGATCGTCGAGCGTATAGTGCTTGCCCTCAATCCCCCAGGAGATGAGGTTATAGAGCTTCTTATCGGTGTTAAGCAGGTTGATCAGCATGAGTGCGCGCTCTGGGTTTTTAGAATTCCTGCTTACGGCCAGCATCGTTGCGGTGAATCCGTTCGTATCCGTAATCGCATTCGTTACGTTCATGGACAGCGACTTCTTACCATCCTTCCCTAACGTTCCGAGCATGACACGCGTCTCAGACACGCCGGAGCCCCACATGACCCCAATCAAGCCTGCTTGGTCCATCGCTTGCAGGTCCTTCGCTGTAGGAGCATCTTGATTAATGTACCCCTTCTTATAGTAATCACGAACCGTCTGCAGATGCTGCTTATAGGCTTCCGTCTCGAACACATTCACTACCTTCAAGCTTGGATCATCCCACTTAACGGCTGCCACCTTAATATCTCCGGTCTGTACCTGCTGCAAGCCGATAGACCGCTGTAATTCTCCGAATATTCCCCGATTGTCCATCGCATAGGGAATGACATTCGGATCGCTCTTCTTGACCGTCTCCAGGATAGGAGCTAAGTCTTCGAACGTCTTCACTGTCTTCAAGTCAATGTTGTTCCGGGTGACCAGATCCTCACGAATGCCGAAGCCTTCACGCTGGAAGTTCAATTGATAGTTCGGGATGGCATAGATCTTACCGTTCACCTTGGCTGCTTCCAGCACGCGTGCAGGAAGAGCCGTACGGAGCTCGGGAGCGGCCTTGTCAATCAGCTCATCAAGCGCTATGAATGCTCCCTTGTTTACATTCTCCTTATAGGGGAATGCCCAGTTGGATGTCCACACGACATCGACTTCCTCACCGGCAGCACTCATCGTGTTCAGTCTGTCGCTGTAGGAGCCGAAGTCGATAATTTGCAGGTCTACCGTCGCATTAATCTTCTCCTTCAGAATGTTGTTCACTTCCGTCTCGACGGTATCCATATCCTTCTGTTCTCCCGGACCGATGAAGACGAACTTCAGCTTCACCTCTTCGAGCTCGGGTGCAGGCTCGGCTGAGGGTGCCGTGGTGGAAGCGTTTGCGGAACTGCTGGGAGTAACATTCTCTCCCTTGTTGTTGCCGCTGCAGCCTGCTACTGCCATCGTTAGACCCATAATCCCCACTAACACCGTTAAGAGTTGTTTACGCAGTGCCATTGCCTTCAACCTCCGTTTTTATATGGTCTATTATTTAAAATTCAGGAGGGAGCCTATGACTTCCTCCTTCTCTTAAATCAAGGGTTAGCCCTTCAACGATCCAATCGTAAGACCTTCAATGAAAAACCGCTGCAGAAACGGGAAGAAGCAAAGCGCCGGCCCCACTGCGAGTATGACCATAGCCATCCGTGTCGACAAGGTAGGAAATCTGCTCAGATCAATCATCTGGCTCGTATAGTCAATCTGGGACTGGAGGAACAGAATGTTATTGATCATTCGGAACAGCAGCAGCTGCAGCGGTACGAACCTTCCGTCCTGGATATAGAGCAGCGCCTGGAAATAATCGTTCCAGTAAGCGAATGAGATGAATACGCCAAGCGTCGTTAGAGCTGGAGTCGACAACGGGATGATGATGGTGAAGAATATGCGCCACTCGCTTGCCCCGTCTATTTTCGCAGATTCGATAATCTCGTAAGGCACCTTCTTCAGGAAGCCGCTCATGAGCAGCACGTTGAACGGACTTAGCGCCAGAGGCAGAATAAGCGCCCAGATCGTGTTCGTCAACTGCAGGACATTCGTAATGAGAATGTAGGACGGAACGAGTCCACCGCTGAACAGCATGGTGAAGAATACATAGAAGGAAGTCATGCGGCGGTAGCGGTAATTCGGACGAGAGATGGAGTAGCCGAGCATAGCGGTCAGCAGGAGCGAGATCAGCGTGCCAATCACCGTAACCAGGGTCGTCACTCCATACGATTGCAGCAGCACTTCCGGATTCGTGAACGCGAGCTTATACCCGTCTAAGCTGAATTGATCTGGAATTAGCTTGTAGCCGTACCGGAGCAAGGACGTCTCATCCGACAGTGAGATCGATATAATGATGAGGAATGGCAGCAGGATGGATACCGACAGCAGGATGAAGATAAAGTTGATCAGCCACCAGCTGTAATTGGGACGCTTGCGAGCTAAAATCATAGGTATTCACTCCTAGAATAAGGCGTTGTCGTCATCGAGCTTGCGCACGATAAGGTTGGATCCGATGACTAGAATAAAACCGATGACGGATTGGAATAAGCCTACTGCCGCCGTCATGCCGAGCGTACCGATGCTCTGAAGAGAACGATACACATACGTATCAATGATCTCCGTCGATCGGAACAGGAATGGTGAATTATTCGGCAGGAAGAAGAATAGACCGAAGTCTCCCCTGAACATACCGCCCATTGCTAGAATGAGAAGGACGGAGATGAGCGGGGCCAGCGCAGGCAGCGTTATTCTCAACGCCATCTGCCGCTTGGTCGCTCCATCCATTCTTGCCGCCTCGTAATAAGTAGGATCGATCCCCATGATTCCGGCATAATAGACGAGTGTGGTGAACCCGATTCCCTTCCACAAGTTGGCTAATACAAGGATCAGGGGCCAATACGTCGCATCGTTGTAGAAGTTGATTGGCTGCCTGCCGAGCTCGACGAGAATGACGTTCACATACCCCTTCTGCGGATCAAGGAAGGCGAGTCCTACGTAACCGATTACAACCCATGAGAGGAAGAATGGAATGAACATGATCGTCTGATGAACCTTCACCCAGCCGCGCTTCAGCTCATTCAGCAGCATCGCCAGCATCAAGCCGGCTGCTGTGCCAACGATGATGAAGATCAGATTGTAGACGACCGTATTGCGTGTGATGCGGTACAGCACATCGGATTGGAACAAGAATTCGAAGTTCTGCAGTCCTACCCATGGGCTTCCTATAATGCCGAGATCATAACGGTATTCCTTGAAGGCGATCATGATTCCGAACATCGGTAAGTACGCGAAGATAAGCAGCTTAATTACTCCGGGCAGAGAAAAGAGGAATATATCGCTGTTTTTGCGAAAATAACCCCACTCCTTCTTCAATAAACGCATGAGCAGCTACGCTCCTTTCTGTATAGGATGGCCGGCAGCCAGTCTGACGTCCTCCGTGCTCTTACTATCTCAGATGAATGAACAGCTGCCTATTCAACAAAGCTCGCATTGGCTTCCCTGAGAGACTGAACTTATCGAATAAAGCTTAACAATCTGTTATTGCCCCCATTCTGCCCATAGAAAAAAGCCGAAGGAACATCCTCCGGCCGCGCTACTTCAAGGTTACCTTAAGGCGGTATTCCTTAGGCGTCGTGCCGTACCTCTTCTTAAACAGCTTGAAGAAGTACGTCTCGTTCGCATATCCAATTCGCTCCGTAATCTCGTTGATCGTATAATCGGTCTCCTCGAGGAAGGTCAGCGCCTTCTGCAGCCTAATCTCATTGATGTATTCCGGCACCGACTTATTCTCATGCTGCTTGAACAGCTTGCTGATGGAAGGGGGACTCATCTTCATCGCAAGAGATAACTGCTGCAAGCTTAAGTTCATATCGAAGTAATGCGACTGAATATATTGCTTCATGCTATCAACAATTAGATTCCCTCTCGTTACCCCAGCTTGGGAGGCTTGGTCCGCAATCCTCACTAGGAACTCATTGAACCGCTCCTGAATCTCGGATAAGGTCTCGCATTCCATCAGCTCTCGATTAAGGGAGGGGAAGTCGACAAGAACCGGTACGAGCCGATTGCGATTCATGTCCGAGATGGCCGTCGCAAGCCAGCCCGATATATTCAGTACATTATGCATCATTCCTTCATAAGGGAGCTCGCGCAGCTCAGACATAATATGGCTCAACACTTCCTGCTGCTCTTCCAGCCTGCCGCGACGGAGCTCATCGCCCAGCCTTCCCTCCCATTGCGCATCCACCTGCAGGTGATGATTGTTCATGTTGTTCGATACTAGCACAGGGGTAATGACCGACCCATGGCCGGACTTCAGACGATAGAGGGCATGCTCCATCGCAAGCCCATAATGCTTGGAGATCTCTCTGTAATCCCGGATCTCCTCGCTGATGGTCGCTGTGAACGAACAGCCATAGAAGTCCTTATAGATACTCTGAACCTCATGCAATCGTCTAACTACCTGCTCCTCCTCTAGCGCTTCTGCTCGGAATACGAGCAATCCAGCATAGTAGCGGCCATCCAGATCGACGGCAAGCAGGTCGGCAGCTCCGGCGAAGAGCTCTCCCGCAATATTGCCTAGAGCGAACTTCAGCAGCAGCTTCTCCGTCTCCGTCCTGTCCCTCAAGAACGCTTGGTAATGATCAACCTCGAATAGGAGCAGCCGACCTTGGAACGCTAGGGATGAATTCGGACCCAACACTTCATGAAGCTCAGCAAGCTCCTGCTTCGTTACCTTCGCTCCTTCGGTCACCAATCTCCTTAATACATCTTGCCTATAGAGGTTGGAGTGGCTTCTCTGCTCGCTCTTGTACTCCACCAGCTTCCTCGACATGTAGGCCATCTCGTCCCAGGACCGGCTGGCTGCCCCGGCAGCGGCAGTTGGATGTGCGGCATAATCCGGATAATCCATCTGCCTCAGCATCTGGTCGATAGGATCATACAATCTGCGGCTGATGAGCAAGGTGAGGATAAGTCCAAGTACGAGGAATGCGGCAGCGGCAATGACGGAGAATAATCGGAGCTGATAGACACCTCCGAGCACCAGCTTCAGCGGCAAGATTCGAACGGCCTTCCAATCGAGGCCTCTGACACTTGCATAAGACACCAGGTACTTGCCTTCCGCTGTCTTCAGGACGAAGTCTCCCGTTCCTTCCTTGGACCGTGCTTGCATGTCCTTCCTGATGGCAGACTGCAGGTCAGCATCTAAGGCAACGAGGCTCCTGGGCAGGATGAACTGATGGTTCTGATCGGTAATATAGACCTGACCTTCTCCAGTCGAATTAAGCGCCTTCACATTATCGAACAGCCATTCCGAACGAATGTTAATGGCCATGAAGCTGCCCTTGGTCGGCAGGTTGGCGAACTTCTCGAAGAGGAACATGGTGAACATCCCAGTATGTCCATCCTCCCCCATACGAAGCGGAAGCAGCTGAGCAGCCGGGATATCTGGGTGAGCAGACACATAGGCGTTCACCGTGTCTGACATCGGAGAGAGCCGTCCAGCAATGGAGGAATCCGTTGCATAATATTTTTTGTTGTAATCGTTGTAGATAACGAGGGAATGGAGATGCCTTGTTCGGGAGACGAGCTTATCGAGCTGGTTCCGCTTGTAGGTGTATTCATACATATCCTCTTCCGCGTCTTCACGAGCACGAAGGAGGGGCACGATGTCTTTGTCATAAAAGATTGAAACCGCAAGCGTTTTCACAGATTCGTTCATCTGCTCCATGTTGTAAGTCATCTGTGCCAGAACGCTGCGATTACTCTCCGTCTGATTGCGCCTCAGTACGGCTTCGGCGTAGAAGTGAAGCGTGATGGATGACAAGATGAGACAGGCGGCAAGCAGCACGCCGATGGAGGCGAGAATACGAAGTAAATACTTGCGTGAACGCAGCTTAACCATCATGCAGGTTCCTCCCGCTCGGCATTAGGAATGATGTTAGTATAGCATAGTCCCTATCGATCAGTCTTCTGCAGCTAGCCTATAACGCCCATACCGAAGACGCGCAGCTGCGCGTCTTCGGTATGGGTAACTAGCCGGACAGCTGGACCGCAATGAGCGTGGAGACCAGGTAGACATTCTCAGCTGTCGGGATACCGGCATGAGGCACGTCCGGCATGTGCTCGGCTGTAGACGATGAGGGGGTCGGGTGCTCCCGGAACGGGCCCGTTCGGAAGCAGATTCTCTGAATCAAGCCGGCGGGCTCTGCTGGCTCGAGCTGTTCCACAACAGGAACATGGTTCACCAGCAGGCTGGCTGTTCGCTGCTCCAGATTGAATATCCATTCCAGCCGATACTCAACCTCTTCGTTGTATACGGCGACGCTCTTCCATTCCCTATTCCTATAGACGCTCAGCGTTCCATGTTGATTCAGCATAAGTCTGAACGGTCTATTCCCTGCTGCATCGGTTAGATCTACCTCCAGCCAGCCGCGATTACTCTGCATGGCCGAGAGAGTGAACGATACGCTTCCATAGGAGAGCGCAGGCAGCACCCGCTCCGCCTTGGCATAATCGTACGGATCGGCATCTCTTAGCTCCAGCACCCGCTTCGTACCCTGGCCTGGCTGCTGCACCCTCACCTTCGTCCAAGCCGGCTCATACACATTCCATTGAGACGGCGGCATTCCTGTCCTATCCTGCTCGAATGTATCGTGAACGGGCCCTGCTTCGGAAGCATGGATGGGTATCGGTATTCGGCTAACCCATATGTCTTCCTTATTCATGCTGTAGGTGATCCAGAGGTTCCGATCTGGCGGTACACCATTCCCCTCCTCGATTCCCCTCACATATTGCAGGCCATAATCCTTGCAGAATCCACTGTATCTCCGCGGCGGCACTTCACCGTTAACAAGCAGCAAGCGGTCGAAGTGAATACCGTCTGTACCTATCGCTGCGGCAAGAGGCCAGCGCCGGCCATTGTCCGCTACCGGGTTATAGATGATTGCATAGCAGCCGTCGCTCGTACGCGCTCCCCACACCTTCGCTCCAGCCATTGTGAAGGTAGGAATGTCGGCGACCTCTGTCCAAGATTGCCCTTGGTCTGCTGACAGCGCCGCCTTCGACCACTTCCATAGCCCAACGGTCATCCCGTCGTCCCTCGTGTACCAGGAGAATGCCTTCTGCCCAGTGACCTCGTAGAATCCATCCGTGCTTCGATCCTCTTCCCACCACTGCAGAGTCATCAGCTTGTCAGCGAGCAGCTCTTCACAGGCCGCGATGAACCCCGAATCCTCACTCTTGTCGTACAAGGCATAGCTCGTATTGGATTCACCCCAGCCTGCATGAATATTATAGCGGATGAAGAAGATGGGACCCATGGACCCATCTCTATACACTTCTCTCACGACCCGCCCGATGCCTCGTCCGTCGTTCGGCATGTCGAACGCCTTCGCATCATGCGACAGTCCATAGAATGCGAGTGCGAGCAGTCGCTCCCCATCTCGAGTTACATAGAATCCCATACGCTGATGGGCAACCGCATAGTCTTCACTGTCAGGAAGCGGGTATGCCGGGAAGCTGACCTCGGGCTTCTCCCAATGCCTGCCGTCCTGCGAAGAGACGATGAGCGTATGGGTAGGCATTCCATTCTCATAGACAGGTGAGCTCAGGTAGGACAGATAGAATCGTTCGTTCCAGTAGGCCAGCATTGGCGCATGATTATAAGTCCAACCGATTCCCTCCGCCATCTCGGGACGCTCCCGATTCGCTCGCAGCACTTGGAAGCTGTGAACACCTGCAGCAAGCGGAAGCCCGCCATCATGACGACTATGGTCTGCCTGGAGGTGACCGGTATATTGAATAGGTATATTATCCATCACATTCCTCTCCCCTTCCTAGATCTAACTCCTATTGTGAGAGCAGTTGGCCATGGAGGGTAGTGAACTTATTGCACGATTACTGAACAAACCTAGTGAAGGCATTTCCCGAAAAAGACGATAACAGGCCATAGAGTCATGCAGCCTTGTTGTTACTTGGCACTGTCTTACAAAATCTGAACACGGCCATGATCAACCGCAGCATGAGGGTATTGTTGGTGCTGAATTAGCAGCTGCTGACCCGCAGCTCGACTGAGGATCCTTGTGAGCTTCAGCCTCGCAGCAGCTGTCGCCGCCGCCGGCACCGACGCCGCATACCCCGGTCTCCGGCAATTCCAGCTCTACTCTGCCCGCAGACTTCATATCCCCCGCTAGCGCCGCTGCGATTGACCTGACTTGCTCATACCCCGTTGCCATCAGGAAGGTCGTTGCCCTGCCGTAGCTTTTCGCTCCCACGATGTAATAATCTTTCTCAGGATGTCGAAGTTCCTTCTCTCCATGAGGCCTAACCGTACCGCAGCTATGCACATTAGGGTCAATTAACGAAGCAAGCTCATATACACTCTCTAGGCTTGGATCAATTGACACTCGCACTTCACGGACGTAGGACAGATCGGGACGAGAGCCGGTATTCACGACGATCTCATCAATGTCAGGAATAACGGTCTTCTTCGATCCCATCGTACCAGCAGCTTGAATCTTACCGTTATTCTTCTCTATTCCTTCTATATAGAACGAGGTCATCACTTCTACAGCACCGGACTCCACCGCTTGTTGTATGCGTTTGCCGAGTTGTCCTCTAGCTGGCAGCCCATCCAGGTCTCTTCCGCCATATACCTCTTCTAGGTTTTGTTTGCGGATAGCCCATACAATCTTCGTATCGTTTGCTTCGTTCTGAAGCTCAGCCAGCTCCAGTAGAGTCTGAATGGCGGAATGCCCGCTTCCGGCAACAAGAACCTTTTTGCTCCGATAACGCCCCTTATCCTTGCCTAATACATCCGGTATTCCGTATAAGATCTGATTCTCCAGAGCTTGCTCTTCCAATGAGTAGATCCCGTCTGAGCGCAGCGGATTCGGATTCGACCACGTCCCCGCAGCATCCATAACCGCCCTTGCTTCGAAAACATGCGGAATCCCATTCCGGACAGCATAGATAGCAAAGGCCAGTTGATGACGGCCGTATGTTTTGACTTTGCTTAACCCTTTACGGGTAATGGCTGTCACTAGGGTATTCAGATGCAGATGCGGGCTGATTTCAGGCAGCTCTGCTAGCGGCTCTAAGTATTGTTCAACCAGCTCACGGCCTGTAGGAATAGCTGCATCCAGCGGAGCTGCCCATCCCGAAGATAGAAGTAATTGTTTTGCTGCTTTATCGATGTTGTACGCCCACGGTGAGAACAGCTTGACGTGCTCCCATTTTCTAATATTAGCCCCGACTGAGCTCCCTGCTTCGATGAGCAGGAAGGGCTCGCCCAACGCATGAAGATGGGCAGCTGCGGCAAGTCCTACAGGTCCAGCACCGATTATGGCAACAGGCAGACGGTTAGCAACTGGCAGACGGTTAAGCGGAATCTCTTTTATCATTTTTGTTCCTCCTCTAGTTTATTTGCAAATTGCAAGTATTGTCGATAAGAAATGGGATAAATCATTATCCCAATGTCGTACAGCATACTTTCGACTTCGCCATGCTTGCATTCAGCAGCTTAATGGAGTTCATAACCATATGTGATTCAAACTCTGACATATGCGAGAACACTTCCTGCAGGTAATCATTCATCTGAGTATCAATAACCGTTGCGATATACTTGCCTTCTGTCGTTAAGGTCAATAGGTTAATTCTGCGGTCATCGGGATGCGGCGTTTTTTTGACTAATCCCAGCTTGACCAGGCTCTGAACCTGGCGGCTGAAGGTGGTAATATCAATCGACAGCGAATCCGCCACCTGCTGGATCGATGGGCGATGCTTACGGTCAATCTCATAGATAATATGACTTTGAATGAGCGAGATATCCATACCACCTGCGGTACAGCAGTTTTTATCCAACAATCCGAACCGACGAGTCATCAGTTGAAACATCTCTCTCAGGTTCTCCACTTGCCTCACCTCTTGCCTTAGTTATACCCTAATTATTTGCAAAATACAAGTAAATAATTAAAGTCAAAACACAATCCTTATTCTTTACAGACTCTTCCTAGTCTGCTAAACTGACCAAAATCAATTGTTAACCAATAGATAGGTTTACGTGGTTAACAATTAACTTAATAGAATAATAGGTGATCGGTTTGATAAAAGATTACGAACATCTAGCAGCCATAAACAAAAGGCACTTATGGCACCCTTTTACACAAATGAAAGACTACTATAACTCGGACCCCCTCATCATTGAGCGTGGAGAAGGCATTATGCTGTATGACCTCCACGGACGCGCTTATTACGATGGCTTCTCCTCCGTCTGGCTTAATGTACATGGACACAACGTGCCTGAGCTCAATCAAGCAATGACGGAGCAGCTAGGACGTGTCGCCCATTCCACCCTGCTCGGCATGGCCAACGTACCCGCAATTGAGCTGGCAGAGAAGCTGGCTGGCATTACTCCCAATGGATTGAACAAAGTGTTCTACTCGGATTCAGGTTCCTCCGGTGTCGAGATTGCGGTCAAAATGGCGTTCCAATATTGGTAACCTGCGAGCTGCATACCGCCTTCGATGATGCCTATCTAGCCCTTGGTGCGAAGCCGCAGCGGCATGGTCTATCGCTTAGATCAGCAGCCGAGTGGTATAGCCTCCTCCACGAATCCGGATTCTCTAATATCCGGTGGGAACGATCCGTTCATCAGGAAGTCTACCCTTCCGCTAGAGACTTCCTGCATGCAGTCAAGGCAATGGGAGCCAGCACGTCAGAAGCAGCTGCTCCGCGCGGTCTCAGCTCGAGATGCTTGTTCGCAGAGATGTACAAGCAATACGAGGCGAGGTTCAGCGTGCCACAAGGCGTTGCTGCCAGCTATGACATGCTATGGATTCAGGGCGTGAATTCTTAATGAGAAGGGAGCCACGGATGATTCCCCGGGCTCCCTTCCATAAGTCGAATCAACCTTAGTTCGACACCTTCACATCATCTATGAAGATAGTTCCTGTGCTGCCCCAGCCCCCTGCGAATTCGACCTGGTTGAAGCTGCTGACTGCCGTCCGGAAGGGAGCATTCGCTGCCTTAGGCTGTCCGTTCACATAGATATCTGCCGTATCCGTCTGAGGGTTCATTACCAGCTTCACCGTATACCAGGTATTGGCTGACAAGGCTTGCACCAGCACATCCGTCCCAGCCGCATTCCTATACACAAGTCCCGCGCTCGTGGTGAACAATTCGGCTGCATAGGTTCCTCCGCTCTTCACACCGAACTTGGCATAGGAGAATAGGGAATTGTGCATCTGCTTCCACTCCACCTCCACCACCCCCTGCTGAACGGGAATATTGTACTGAGCGAAGGATGCTCCTGCCGTATTCGTATCCGTTATTCTCAAGCTTCGATTGGTCGTGCTTGGCGTATTGACAACTGTGGCGCTGGAATTGGCTGAATTATTAATCGTCCAGCCCTGAGGCGCAGTGCCGGCTGTCATCGTGTTGAAGTTCTCATCAAGTAGCGTCATGCCGCCCTTCATCAAGGTTGGCATCGCCCAAGCATAATGGTGACCTATAACGACCAGAGGACGCTTCTGTGCCGCGTAGGCTGCATAAGCAGGATCATTGTAGTAATTGGACATGGCCTCGAACAGATTGTTGGGCCATTTGTTGGTTGCCGAAGGTACCATTGGATTCGCGTAATGCGGCCATTGGCTTGGATTCTGTACATAATACAATAAATAATCCAGCGCGCTCTTCAGCGTCTTGCCGCTTGGCGATGTCCAGGTGAATAGATTCGTTCCTGTCGCCTCCTTCGCTATATGAGCAGCAGCTGTTATCGGTGCGAGTGCGAAGTAGGTATACCATATCCCCATATCTCCACGCGCTGTCTCATGCGGCATGGATCCGTCGGATGCAATCGAGGTGTCTATTTTATTCCTGAGCCGCGTAATCTCGTTGTTGACATTCACCGTATCATCCAAGTAATAATAAGCGCTGATCGCACCGTAGTTGCCCCAGTCTCCCCAGTTGTTGGAATTATCCTTGATTAGATTAGCGGCCTTGCTAAGGTATACATTCTGCAGCCAGATCTCGAACTGCGCCTTCCCGCCCCAGCCCGCATAATTCCGCAGCAGCTCCGCCGTATGAATCAGGCCAACACCCGCATAGGTCATGACAAGTGTGCCATCGAAGCCGCTGACATCTTGATTGTTGAAGGCCCAGGCATTCAGATAAGCCTTGGCCTTGTCCGCATAGGCAGTATTGCCTGTTATTCGATAGGCAACCGCGTTCGTATAGGCCGCATTGACATCCACCTGAAGAGCGCTCGAAGCAGCCTGATGACCTGCAGTATCCTGATAATAGCCCGGCACATTGAAGTTGGACACCGCGCTTGTCGGCTCATTCGCATAGCTGTCTGCACGAGCAATCACGTCATTCTTGGCATCCACCCAAGGCTGGATCTGCTTGTCTACGTTCCTTGCTGCAGAGAGAATCTGCGACTCGGAGTGCATGCCTCCCGAGTGTGTATAGGCAGATACGCCATTGCTTAGTGCTGCCGAGCTGATGAACAGGACGGCCATTGCTGCAGATAAGGTTTTCCTTAATAATCCAGTTGTCACCATCATCCCTCATTCCAATGAATTTAGTTATGCATGAACCAACTGCCGCTTGCCTTACACTTGCCTTGTATGGCCATTTGTTAGTGTAGACATCACCCCCCCAATTAATGTAAGCGCTGTCATAAAAAGCTGTTGAATATGGCACAACAATCGTTATGCTGTGCCATATCCCTTAGAACGGTATTCGCTTAGACTGCCTTAAATGTGCTGCTTGATTCCTATCACCCAAGCCTATATGTGCGTAGCCATGAACGATACCGTACCTGTCGATTCGTCATAGGTGGCTTTAGGAATCTTCGTTACTTTGCCGTCACCGGTTACATACCAGAAGTCAATATGATTGGGCTTCTCCAGCTCCGCCTCTGTCGGAGTATATGGAATCGTCACCGTTACCGCGGATTTTTTGTTAATCCACTCTATTGGCGACCCATCTACTAACAATTGCAGCTTCAACAACGGCTTGCTTCCTACCTTCCTCTGCTCGGAGGCGCTGAGCTGACTCTTATCTGCTTCCTCTATGACAATCTCAACCGTTGAAGCTCCAGTCAACTTGTGCTTCGACAACATACCGTCAGCCAGGGTAAGGGTACCAAGCTCGGTACGGACTTCCAAGCTTGAAGTGCCTGTTGCAGGAGCAAACCAGGAATAAGGAAGCTGCAGACTGTACGAAGCAGTATTGGCTGCCGGCTTGATCTTAATGATGCCTGTCTTCATCCCCTCGCTATCAGCTGTCACTTGACTGAGCAGGGTATTAAGTACAGTCTGGGCAATGACACCTGTGGCACGATTGTCCTGCAAGGTCGGCTGAATCTCAACAGCTCCTTGAACGGGTACCGGGTTCGTGTCTGGATCTGGATCTGGATCTGGATCCGGGTCTGGATCTGGATCAGCATCAACACCGGTTACCCCAATCTCGGTGAAGCTGTTCCATCCACTGGCAGAGTTCCCGCGCCCAACGACACGCATATATCTGGCGTTAACTGGGTCGAAGGTGAAGGCCTGCGCTTCCAACGTTGTGCCGCTGCTTACACCTGTGTATACGTTGGTCCAGTTCGTCTTGTCGGTCGATACCATAATCTCGAAGTTCGCTGTTCTGGCAGCGCCGCTGCCGAAGGCTATGAGCACCTCATTAATTTTTTTGACCGTTCCAAAATCATACTGAATCCATGCGCCGTTAGGCAGCAGCGCCCAGTAAGTAGACAGGTTATTATCCAAGGTGGTGTAGTTGCCTGTATTCGGATCAATTAATCCGCCTGCAGCGGTTGGACCTGAATACTCGGATTCTTCAACCTTATCCACATGGACGTTTCCTTTGCCTGTGTTCAGTTCCATATTGTATTTGAAAATATAGGTCCTGTGGTTGTTCCCATCCTCAGACGTGACATCGACCTTAAACTCACCAGGCAATTTGCTCGGTGCCGTAATGTTAACCTCCGCGTAGCTGTCTGATGGAATGACCGTTAGTTGCGGAGGAACAGAGGTTTTTAAGGTGAATTCATAGTTCAACGTCTCTGGAGAGAAGCCGCTCATCAAAATGCCATTGGCGTATACACCCGCAAGACTGGCATCCGTTCCTTCTTCTCTTTCGCTGTCTATCACTTCTGTCACTTCGGTTGTCAGTTGGTCAATATCTACGGTTATTTTTTGGTTGCCCGCCTCAAAAGTGTAGACCGAGCCTACTTGACTGATCAGGCTGACCTGTGTAGGCGTTGCCGCTTTATCGGACCATGCAAACGCGGATACATTTTGCCACGAATCGGCTGTCTTCTGCATACGATAAGCAAGCTTCTGCGATAATACGTTATCGCGTCCGTAATAATTCACTTTCTCAGCTTTTACCTGAGTACCCTCAGGAGTTAGCGGAGTAAATTCCAGCTTCGATTCTTTACCTACCGTTAGATATCTATTTCCTGTTTTGATAAAGCTGTTTTGTTCCGGGAAGAATCGCAATTCCAGATTCTGCGGATCATTCAGCGCAAGATCATCCAGTACGATCAGAATGTTCGGCTTCACGAAGACCATATGTCTCCTGTACTTTGTGAGTCCTTTGTTCTCATGATATTGGGATGCTGAATCTCCTACGAAGTAGTCATACACAGGTGTCGTCTCAAACTTGTCAATGGTAGGCGCACTTCCTTGATTCAGCATCTGCTGCGTATCTCCGCCGCCCCATGTGGGGCCGTTGCCCAGCTCCGGATCCGCATTCTGGTCTCCCAGCTGACCGAGCCCATTAATGAGAAGAGTATTGTGGTTGCTGGTATACTTGGATGCATAACCATCATCCTTAATCAGCCATTCCCCGCTTCCGAACAGGCTGAAGTGATTCTGATCCGGATGGACATGGCCCGCGTTCCCATATCCGGCTGTACTGCCCGGGTTTAATTCAAGGGCCTGCCAGCCAACATACGGACCGGATTTGAATGTAATCAGAGATTCATCTCCGGACCAATCGCTGCGTGCATAGACCAGTCCCAGATCCTCGAACAGCTTGGTGGAAGGCTTGCCTGCTGCTGCAGGATCTACCGGCTGTACCGAAGGATCATAGAAGAGCATATCGCCGAAGTCCATCGAGTTTCTTGTATCTATGCCTTTTGCCGTATACTGGTCTACCAGCCATTGTGCCGTTCCATCTCTATACAATCTGGCAATATTTCTCAGAAGTGAGTTATTGGTCTGCCCGAAGTTATCTCGGTACGTATCTTCTAGATCAACCATAATATTAGAGCTGGTGCTCGAGTTAATCGGAATCTGGTTGTATAGTCTATAGTCGAACGTTTTCTGCATGGCCTCGGAATCAAAATAATCGATGCCAACAATTTTCTTGGCAACTTCCATGTACTTGAACAATCCGTTAATTCCATAGCTCCAGTATCCTGGCCCTTCTTGGCTGCTGCCATCATGAGCATGATATCCAAGAATATTGTCCATCTTCTCAATGACTAGATTGAACCATCTCTTGGCTTCAGGGTATTCTCCATAGATAGCCGCACCGACCAGCTCAAGACTTCCCATTGTCAGCCACAGCTTATTATTCAAGTAGCTGTACATGAGCCAGTTATACTGTTCATTCTCACCGGCCAGGGTATCATACATATACTCACCCATATAAATCAGCTTATCGAGAATCGCTTTCTTGTCGGTTGCATTCAAGCTGTCATACAGCCAATCATACACAGATGCAAGTGATTCTAATTGATGGGCTGCAATAGCATCCCGATTCAGATTCCACTGTGTGTTAGTGGGGGCCGTATTTCTATCCCAAGTCGGATAGCTGACAGAAGCTTTGGCCCATTGAATCGCTGCCATGAGATACTTATTCGGATCTTGAGGCGCTTGCGCAGCTGTGTCAGATGTAACCAAGATGGTGTCAAACTTCAGCTTCGTATACTTGAACTTGATATTCAGATTATGATTCCCTGCTGAGAGACCGTTCACAGTCCCCGCCTTCACCCATTGCCATTCTTGAGCTTTGTTAATAGTTGGTTCTACAGCCGAATAGGCTCCTCCATCCAAGCTATAATAGAAGCTCCCTCTGGCGATATTATCGGTCTTCACTCTGACCCAAATGTCATAGCTTCCTGTATTGGAATGGAACGAATAGCTGATATCGCCGGGCGATCCGCTTGCTGGAAGGGCCGCTGCATCTGCGCCAGATTTTACAGTTGCATACTTAGTCCTGGAGGCTGTTGTATCATCCGAATATACGATCATCGGAGCTGTTATCTGCGCATCCTCCACCTCTGCCCAATGCTGTTCAACGCCTAGTCCTGAAGGATTCACAGTAGGATCAGAAGTAATCATGAGCTTATCCAGCTTCGTATTCGTCATGATCTTCAGTACATGCTCTCCCTCAGAGAGAGAGGCATAATCGGCTGCTCTCACCCAATGCCATCCACCGGCTGCAATAGCTGGCGCCTGCACATAATCCTCAATATCGGCCGCCAAGTGAAGGACCGGATTCGAGGAATCGGCATATACTCTTGCCCATACCGTATAAGCCTGTGTAGCAGCCAGAGTAACCTTGTACTCCAGGTCTGCATGCTCTGCCGGAGACGGCAGCTCAGTGACAGCTGTTTTGCCTGTCACGGCATATTTGCCACCCGAAGCTTGGGGATCGGCCGATACGGCTGCATTGCCATGCAGCATACCTTCCTCTGCTTCGTACCATCTCGTTTCGACTACGGATGACTTTTGATTCAGGACAGCTGCAGCTGCAAGATTTTGTGTGGTATAGGCAACGAATTTCTGCCAGGATTCATCAGCGCTTCCAGTGGAATAATTAGCAGCAGGCGGCTGCTTCAGCAGCTCACTGTCCATCTGCTGCACATATCTGTCCCATACCGATTTATGTGTTCCACCAGGGAGTATGGCTGCCTTCAGCTCTGCTACTCTGTCTTGATCTAAGAATAGCTTGGGATGAACATTTGCATATTGGTTCAACGTATCTTGGCTGATATTAGGTACATTTTCTGCAAAATCCCGCGCTGGCTTAGTTGGTGCATAAGCCGGATTCGGAATTGGCCCGGCCGCAAACGTATTCGTCATCATATCCTCAACTTGAATAAGGCCTTTGCTATCTTTCAGGGTATTGCCATCCAATTTAATTTTGTTGCTTACGCCTCTGAGCGGATTCTGGAATTCAAGGTTGAGCTGATTCCCGCTTAAGCTCGCCTTATCCCATGGAGTCAAGTCTTTGTAGCTTGCACCATTATCACTAGAGATTTGAATCGCGCTTTTCAGATTGGCGCCTTCAACAAGCGCTGGCGTATCGCTGAACGTAATCGCCACATTTTTCTGGAAATTGCTAACCTCCACATTGGTCATCGCGAATTGAGCGCCGTAGATGTCCCTGGTAACAACAAGGAATGGCTGCTGACCCACGTATCTCTCCTTGGTTTTTACATTTCTTTGTGTGCCGCCTAATGCTTTTACCAATATAATATTGGCCTTCTTGTTCAAGGCTTTCTGAGCAAGGACATAGGCGGTAATATCTGCTTCGTAATAGCCTTGTTCCGCACCCATCGTGAATTCAGCTACTTTGTCGCCATAGGCGCCATTATCCGGTCTGGTGTTCCATGTAAGCGTCGTCTCGCTCCAGGTGTCGGTCTCAACCGCATAGACGGAGACCGTTGATGTCTCTGTATTGGGTTCACTGAACAACTTAAGCTTAACACGCAAGTCTTCTGTATCTGCTGGCACGGACGATAGATCGAAGCGCATGTACCCTCTTCTGGATGAAGTAAGCTGTGCATTATCTTCTCTTAGTATAATTTGATGCGGTGATTCTGCTCCATTGTAGTTGTTGTCTCTCTCTCCATCTCTGCTGGACACCCAAGCATCGGCTTCTGGAAGGAAGCTAACCACATCCACCGTATTAACAACCACATTTTCCCCAACTAACGCAGAGGATACGATATCCGCTCCATTGCTGTTGTTCTTCTCATCCTTGATTCCATTTGTCAGAATTTTAATTCGGTTGTTGTTGCCATAGATAGGATTGACAAGATTAATGATCAGTTGATTCCCTGCTAGAGAGACGGAATCTCCTTCAGCTAATGCCTGATAGTTAATACCATTATTTGACAGCATTACCTTGCTCTTCAGGCTGCCGCCTGTGGCATCATATACTGGCTCATCGAAGCTTAAGGTAACCTGCTTGAAGTCACTGCTGACTGACGAGGATACCAGGGCCGGCGCCGCCTGATCCTTAGACACAACAAGGAACGGCTGCTGACCAACATATCTCTCCCTGGTCTTCAGATTTCTCTGTATACCGCCCAGTTGATTCATCAGAATGATATTTGCTTTCTTGTTACTCGCTTTCTGAGCAAGGACATAGGAGGTAATATCTGCCTCATAATAGCCCTGCTCCATACCCATCGTGAATTCGGCTACCTTGGCGCCGTAATTCCCATTGTCCGGTCTGGTGTTCCACGTAATGGTTGTCTCATTCCACGTATCGGTCTCAACCGCATAGGCAGAGATGATAGAGGATCCTGTATTGGATTCGCTGAATAACTTCAGCTTAACGCTTACGCCCGCGGTATCCTCAGGCACGGAAGCTAAGTCGAAGCGCATATAGCCTCTTCTGGATGAAGTAAGCTCAGCATTGTCTTCTCTTAATATAATCTGATGCGGGGATACAGCACCGTTATAGTTCGTGTCCGTCTCACCTGCTCGACTGGATACCCAGGCATCCGCTTCCGGCAATATGCTTGCAACCTCCGCTGCATGCACGGTGCTGTCCAGAGCAGGGATATACGAAGTCAGCATAGCTGCGAGTAATGGCAGAACGACCATTTTTCTTAGCAGTCTATTGTTTCTTCTGGTTAACATTAATGTGCCTCCTTATTATTTCAGCTGCAGGTCTAGGGTAACCAAGGGGGCCGCTTACGCGGTCCCCAGGCTGCCTCTTATTCCTTAACGAGCATTGTAGCGGTCTAGCGCCTTCTGATAGATGCCTACTGCTTCTTCGATACCCATCGATTTCAATTGTTCGACGAAGCGGTCGTAGTTATCCAGCGGCTCTGCGCCCATAACGAACTTAATGACCATCTCGTCACGGTAAGTCGTAACGTCATTCATAATGGATGACAGCTTCTGGCTCTCTTCCGGCGACGGAGTAACAGGCGGCATACGTCTCTCATTTGTCGGAGCGCTCCAGTTAGCAATCGAATCCTTCAGCTCTTGCGTCTTCCAAGAATATTGCTCGTTGAATCGGATATCAGTCAGAGTCGGTAAGCCCACCGAGTATTGAGCCAGAGCATGCGACATTGGCAGTCCATCCGGATTTTTCGTAATTTGCTCATTGTAAGTAGGGTATCCGTTAATCATGTCGTACGACTCCCCTTCAATTCCGAAGATGAGCAGCAAGCGACCTTCATCGGAATAGCGATAGTCGAGATACTTCACGGTTTCGATTGGATTTTTGTTGGCTGTTGTTATGCCTGTTCCCATGCCTGCATAATTATTGTCTTTCTGGCCGAATAACGGCTTGTCACCCTTGTTCAATACGGGAAGCGGTGTACCGACCAGCTTGTAATTCTTGTTCTTCTCTGCCATCAGCTGATTGTATTTGCCAACGCCTCCGCCTGCGAGGAGAATAGACGAACCCATACGGTCACCCGTCATCTTGGCATCGAACAATTGCAGATCGGTTGTAGCGAACTCTTTGTCCATCAGACCTTCCTTGTACCACTTGTTAAGCGTGGTGACATATTCCTTGAAGCCAGGCTCCAGAGCGCCGTACTTCACTTTTCCGTCCTCGTGATACCAGTTATAGCCAACTCCCCATGCTCCAAGCAGGAAGCTGGATTCCTTCAGCCACCAGCCGTTATCGGGATGGAACGGAATTTCATCCGGCTTGCCGTTGCCATTCGGATCTTTTTCTTTAAACGCTTTCAATACCTGATACCATTCGTCAACCGTAGTCGGCGTCGACAGGCCCAGCTTATCCAGCCAATCCTGACGGATAACAGGGCCCACGAACGTAAGGCCTCTTGGATCCGTGCTTAGGTTAGGGAAGGCATAGATCTTGCCGCTGTCCGTGGAGATTTGCTTCTTGATGTCAGGGTTTTCCTTCAGAATCTTAGACAGATTCGGAGCATGCTCCTCTATCAAGTCATTCAGCTCGATTAAGACACCGTCATTGAGTGCCTTCTCCGGTCCTCCAGGGAAACCGTTCAGCCAGTTGAAGTCGATAATATCCGTATACTTGCCAGAAGCGATCATCAGATTCAGAGACTGCAGATCCTGGCCTTCTCCGGCCGGCGGATGCTCGTACTTCACCTTCACACCGGTACGCTTCTCAAGCTCCTGCAAGCTTTTATGTTCGGATAGGTTGGACATCGTTGCGCCAGCTTCATTGCTTAATCTAGTGTAATAGGTAAGACTGGTGAGCGCAGGCGGCGCTTCGTTCTGCTCAGGCGCTTGCGACTGAGCTGGCTTATTGGTCGCCGTATTGTTCCCACCGTTCGAGTTGTTGCCGCTGCAAGCGCTTAATACGGTAACCGCCATGGCTGCTGTCAGCACACAGGATGTCCATTTCTTCGATTTGAAGCTTTGTCTCATTCAACTCATCCCCTTATGCAATTTGTGAAGCTCATCCACAATATATAGAATGAGCCTCTAGAAATAAACCATATAATAGACGCTTCAGCTATCATAAAGCCGTTTTCGGCCCTATCAAAAGGTGCTAAATCGCTTTCCTTCCCAGCGTTACCCTTTGATTGCGCCTACCATGACGCCCTTAACAAAATACTTCTGCAGGAACGGGTAGATGACCAGCACTGGTGTGGATACCACGATAATGGCTGCGTACTTAATCGTGTTGGAGATGAACTCCTTATCGCTTATTCCTACCGAGGTCGTCATATTGTTCACATCCTCGAGAATCAGAATCTCTCGCAATATTAACTGCACCGGATACAGATCCCGATCCCTCAAGTAGATCAGAGCGCTGAAGTATGAATTCCAATGGGCAACCCCATAGAACAGAATCATAACCGCAATGACCGGAGTCGATAACGGGATAATAATTCGGATGAAGACCGTCCAATCATTCGCCCCATCCATCTTCGCGGATTCCTCCAGGCTGTCAGGTATGCCCAGGAAGGCCGTTCTCATGACAATTAGATTGAACACACTTACGAGTACAGGTACAATAAGCGACCAACGCGTGTCATACATGCCCAGATCATTCACAACGAGGAAGGTCGGAATAAGTCCTCCGCTGAAAAACATCGTAAATGTGATGATCATCATCATCGGGTCTCTCAGCATGACATTTTTCCTCGATAGAGCAAATGCCCCCAGACTTGTAAAGATGAGATTAAGCGCTGTTCCTACGATGACGTAGAAAAGCGTATTCATATAGCTGGTTGCAATCATCGGATTATTAAACAATAGTCGATAGGCTTCCAAGGAAAACCCCTTCGCCCCCAGCAGCAGTCCTCGATGCTCTGCAAACAAGGAGGCTTCGGATATCGACGCAACCAGTACATAGTAAAACGGGTAGATGGTAATGATGCACAAGAACGCGAGTAACGCATAATTCGCAATATGAAATGCACGTTCAGATATAGACTTGCTCTCAATCATACGTCTGCCTCCTACCACAATTTGGTATCTGTATACTTCCGGCTAAGCATATTAGCTCCGATCAGCAGCATGAAGTTCAATACAGAATTGAACAATCCGACCGCGGCGCTATAGCTGTAGTTCGTCTCCAAGAGACCCTTGCGATAGACATAAGTGGAGATGGTATCTGCGGTCTCGAACATGACAGGACTATACAATAGAATAATCTTATCCGCTCCAACGCTCATGAAGTGGCCAATATTCAGAATGAATAAAATAATAATAGTCGGCGCAATGCCAGGAATCGTAATATGGATCATCTGCTTGAATCTGGTAGCGCCATCGACTCTGGATGCTTCATATAGAGCCGGGTCAATGCCCGCCATCGCCGCCAAATAAATTATCGAGCCCCAGCCAATTCCTTGCCAGATTCCCGACCCAACATATAGAAATCTAAACCACTCAGGACCGTTCAGGAAAAACTTCGGTTCCAGTCCTACTAATTCGAGTAATTGATTAACAAGTCCTTCCAATGAGAAGAAGTCCTTGGTCATGCCCACAACGACAACTACCGAGATGAAGTGCGGAATATACGTAATCGTTTGAACAGCTCGCTTGAACAGTGCTTTTCTTACCTCGTTCAAGAGCAAAGCAAGCACAATTGGTGCAGGGAAGCCAAAAATCAGCTCATAAAAGCTGAGCATTAGCGTGTTTTTCAACACTCTCCAAAAATAAAAGCTGCTAAAAAACTGCTGGAAATGCTCAAGTCCCACCCAAGGGCTCTCCGAGATTCCTCTGGCAACCGAATAGTTCTTGAATGCAATCTGTGCGCCATACATAGGTAAGTAACTAAATATGGCAAAATACGCGATAACCGGCAGTAACATTAAGTAAATCAACTTGTTTCTCATCAGATCTTTCCTTAATCGATTGAAGAAACCAGCCTTGCGCTGCACCGAGACAGAGAGATGGGCCGGCGCTGTTTCTGACTCGAATGGTAATGGCATGCATGTCACCCTTTCTTCCGAATTAGGTTGATTGTAATCCCGTACTCACGAATAACCAATCATCAATAAGCGTCTTAGCTATCGGATTGCCAAGTAGGCGACTATCAATTCGTGACTTCTACCTGCAATATTCCATATTGAGGCCAAAAAAAGAGCTCTACGTCACTGCTCAACAGGTGCGAGCAGTATCGTAGAGCTCTAGGCGCATTAGCTTGATCTCGCTTGCTGCCTGAACTTCCCGGGTGTAATGCCTTCATGCTTCTTGAATATACGAATAAGGCCGATATCGGTAGAATAACCAAGCTTACGGGATATATCAAGAATCGTTAGATCCGTCTCCTTAAGCAGCATCTTCGCCTCATCCACTCTGATCTTGGCGATATAATTGGTTAATGTATCTCCCGTATGCTGCTTGAACAACCGCGATACATACTTGGGTGACAAGTCCAGATGCTCGGCTGCACTCTCCAGACCCAGCATACCGTCATACACATGCTCCTCAAGGTATTCAAGCAGACGATTCATCATCTGGTGATTCGGATCATCGCGGTCCTGCTTCAGATAGGTGCATAGACCGCTGTACATCCGCTTAATCTCATTGAACATATCCGGGAAGGTGGCGTACTCGGCAAGTCTGGTATCGGGTGCTTCCTCTCCATAGACGTCTCGATACTGCAAGTTCAGTCCTTGAAGACATCTCAGAAGCGTGCTGACCAGATTGTACATTAGCCACTTGCCAAGCTCTGGAGAGAGCGTTCCGACATGGAAGTTAGTGGAATATACATGATCCAGCAATTCGGATACCTGCTCCTCCTCCGCATGCTTGACCAGATTAATGATTCGCCCCTCAGTCTCGACGGAGTAGACGTAGCTCTTCTCCACCTTCTCAATCTCACTGAAGAAGAATAAGAACTTATCGTTGGTGAGCCATCTATACTCCATGGTCATCTGTGCTTGTGAGTAGCAGGTGCCGATAGAGCTTGAATCTGGCATGCTGTCGCTGAGGGCGGCGGTAATATAGATCGAGAATCGGTTAGCAAGTGTATCGCTCATGACGGTCAGAGCGTCCAGCATATGCGCCTTCCACTCCTGATCGTCGTAATTATGATTGACGAGACAACCAATCTGATCGCGCTCCATCTCCGCAGACAAGGTGCACATTCCCTTCGACCTCAGAAGCTCGTGTAAGATATTGGTTGTAATGAAGCGGACAAAAGCCCACTGCTGCTCGGAGTCGTCACGAATAAAATCATTGCAGTCATTAATATCAATTAACAAAATGGCATAGCTCGCCCCTTCGTAGGCTTCGCCTAGCATGTCGAGCGAGGATTCCTTGAACTCCTCCTTGTCGACCCGCCCGCGAATAAGCCGCTGTGCAAAGCTGGATTGAATAAGCGGAAACTGCTTCTGCAGACGGTGCTTCAGATTCAGCTCTTCGTCCATCATCTTCTCGAAGGAAGACTTGATTGTATCCCATTCATTGCCGTTCGAGGAGAAGGATACGCCCTCGGGAGCTTGGGGCCGCAGCATCCGCAGCAAAGTGCTGAGTGGATTATAGTTCCTTCTTGCAACATAATAAGCGAGTACCATGCCCAGCAACAAGTAGAATCCTGCAGCGGCGAGTGCCCCGCGCTTGACCTTGTTAACCGGCTCCATGAAGGATTCCTTCGGCATGGTCGTCACATAGGTCCAGCCGCTCTGATCTGACTCTTCATAAGTTACCATCATGTTCTCGCCGTTGATGACCTGCTCAATTGAGGATGCTCCTTGCGGCAAGGATCTATCGGACAGCGGATAATTCTCCAGGCTATTCCTGCCTGTGCTCATCAGCAAGCGCTTCTGAGGGTCCAAGATATAGATCGACGTATCGCTCAAGCTCTGCATGAGCTCGCTATTGTTCAGCAGCTTGGACTGATCCAGCAGGATATGCAGATTTCCCTTCGCATTCTTAATGTCAGTAACCGGAAGTGATTGTGTGAAGGTAATAAGCTTCTTGCCATTCCTCGTCTCCAGCATAGGAGTGAATTGCTGATAGGAGTAAGTACGGATATAGGTCTCATACCATTCCTCGTAGGAGATCCCTTGATAAGCCAGCTCATTCTCGTAGTAGAACGCCATATCTTTTTTGCCTCTGCCGGTAATCATCGTGTTCGTATCCTTAATGCTCAGTGTATAGCTGTCAATGATAGAGGATATCGGCTCATACTTGCCTATCTCAGTCATCAGCTGATAGGCTTCATACTCTGTATCGGGATCATTCCTTGAATAGCTGCTTAATATCGTATGTATTTCTGTATTCAAGGAGAATAGAACGGAGAATTGCTGAACCTCTTTTACACGGCTGTCGACATATTGCCTAAGCTGAGTAACAATGGCGCTGCTCGCTTGCACCGCATTGTTATAGATGATCGATTCTAGCTGTACATACATCATTCCGCCGATTACAACAGGAAGCATAAGGAAGAGCAGATTGGATATCAACATACGATAGAACACGCTCTTGCGGCTATGGACGATACGCTGCCAGTTACGAATCGAGATGACCTCCCTCCCAATATTTGAATAATGCCCCTATCATTTCATAAGCATTATTTACTAATAAGCTCATCTCACTCCCCATCATACTGTTTTTTACTGCGTTATACTATTCATTCGATAGACAGAGGTCGTGTATGACATAAAAAGGCCTTGCAAGACACTTTCGCATCTTACACAGGCCTATAGTAGAAGGATCTTGAGAAGACGCCTCGGCTGTCCTTAAGCTTGCAGCAGCTGCTTCAGCTTGCTGATCGCTTCAACATAATAATAATCTCCGTAGATCAGGGACTTATTATCAACTTCCGCTCTCTCGAAGTTGCCGGAATGGAACGCTGCGGTGCCGTTGGTTAGAATACATTCGTCTGAATCATCCCAGACGGCGCATGTCTCATCGAGCGCCCGCAGAATCTGAATGGCAGACTGGAGATACAGAGCCTGCTCTGCTTCCGGAACCGCCTTGGCTATCTCAATAAGCCCGCAGGCCGTAATTGCTCCAGAGCTGCTGTCGAGCAGCTTGGAATCCGCAGGCTGTCTGTAGTCGCATGGCGGAACATATCCACGTAGTGCCAGGCAAGATAATACATAGTGCGCGATTCTCTTGGCTGTGTGCAGATACTCTGGCTTCTGAGTCCAGTGATACGCTTGCGCGAAGCCATAGATCGCCCAGCTCTGGCCTCTAGCCCAAGAGGAACCGCTTACATAACCTTGCCCTCTTGGAATATCTACAACCTCGCCCGTCTGCTCATTGAATATAACAATATGATTAACCGATCCATCTGCTCGAACAAAATCGTTGATCGTCTTATCTGCATGCATCGTGCCGATATGCGTGAATCGCGCATCCTTGCTCTGCTCGCTGGCCCAGAAGAGCAGCGGAATGTTCATCATGCAATCAATGATGGCCCAGCCCGCGTTATCTTCGCCGTTCCATGCACGAATGTATCCTCCTGAAATATTAGCTCGTGCAGACAGCACATTGGCCGCCAGCATCGCTCTCTTTCTCGCCTTCTCATCTCCGGTCAACTCGTAATTCATCACACTGGATAACAGCCACATGAAGCCTACATCATGATGCAGCCCATCATATCCGTACAGTACCTCATCCATCTTGGCTTCCATACTCTGGGCGTATCGCTTGAACGACTCTTGCTTGGTAGCACCGTACATCTGCCACAATATGCCGGTCCAGAACGTATTCGTCCACCAGTCCATCGTATCCTGCCAATCATCGTATTGCCCGTTACGCGACGTATAGGGCATGCTGTCCTTAATGCGCTCGGAGGTAACCTTGACTTTCGATTCTATCTTATCCCAAGTCTCCTGAATGAATGACTCATTTGCTTGCAATACTGCTTGCATGTATTGTCCTCCGTTTCAACTATTCCGTGATGATAAGCTGTTGACTTGCCTACAGGAATAGTATAATGAGAAGCAAAAAGAACCGATATGGTATTCCTTGCGGGAAAGATTGCATAACTTGCTATTCACTCGGTACCGATACAACTATGAAGGAGGATGAAGCTATGAATGAGTTATTATCATCGATTAACATTCGCAACTCTTTCTTTATCTACTCTCATAACCTAACTACGAGTCCTCATGACAATCAGCACTCCACCTATACGCTTGAGCAATACGAGATCTACTACTTAATATCCGGGAACGTCGTCTATCAGGTGCAGAATCACAGCTACACGCTAAGTCCGGGTGATCTGCTCATTATTAATAACAAGGAAATGCATCGGCCTTACTTCACATCCGATTCCAGCTACGAGAGGATTATTATCTTTTTCCGACCCGAATTTTGCAGCCATTATAGCCATGAAGGTTATCCTCTCCTGCAATACTTTGAACGCAAGAAGCCCGGAAGCTTCAACCTTCTTCCCAGCCAATTCATTGAGCAGCATCAGCTGATTCGTTATTTCAACGAGATTGAGGAGCATCAGCGGAGCGGACTTCCAGAGAGCAGCATTCTAATTGAATTGACGTTCATCAGGCTGATCATTGAGATCAATCGTATCATTACAGCCCATATCCAAGCTTTTGAGCTCGAAGGTGACAGCAATGCCAAGATTGAGCAGATCATCAACTATATTCACCAACACTTGTATACTCCGCTGACTCTTCAGCATATTGAGGACCGCTTCTTCATCAATCGGTATTACTTCTCCCATTTGTTCAAGAGAACAACCGGCTGCAGCTTCAAGCAGTACATTATCCACAAGCGTATTGCCAAGGCGATTGAGCTGCTTAAGCTATCCGTGCCTCCATCCGAGGTGTGCAGACTGACGGGATTCCAGGATTACTCCAACTTCTACAAAACGTTCAAAAAAATTACCGGCTCATCCCCGGCCAATTACTAGCTCGTAAGTCGGCTCGCTGAAATAAGGGGGCTGTCTCAAAAGTAGGTGTGCTCACTTGAGGAGACAGCTCGCTAGGATGGAATAGTTGCAAA